>DASXIR010000309.1:0-11814 GCA_036497895.1 Vicinamibacterales bacterium
TTGAATCTCGTAGGCCATCGAACCGATGCCGTACTTGTCCGCGGCCTGCGGTCCGCCGTGCGTCATGACCGCGAGCGGATACTTCTGCCCGGCTCGATAGTCGATCGGATAGGTGACGATACCCTCGACGGTAACGCCGTCGGCGCCTTTCCATTGAATCGCTTCCTGGCGACCGAGCTGGAACTCCTTCCCGAGGTAGTCGAACACATGCGTCACCTGTCTGGGCGCCGGCGCGGAAGCGGCCATGGTGAAGACCTCGCCCCCGCTGGCGGAATCAGCCATGGTGAACGCGAAGACATCGGAGCCAGAAGCTGATCGGGTCGCCGACAACGAGCCAATATTGTGCTTGCCGTTGGTGATCTGACGTGGCGTTCCGCCGGACGCCGGAACGCTGAACAGTTCCTCGTGAACGCCAAGGTTGGCCAGGAAGTAAATCGTCTTGCCGTCGCGCGACCACAGCGCGCGGTCCACGTCGTAGGGTTCGCGATCGCCGACCAGGATCCTGGCGGCGCCGCCTGCGGCCGGCACCAGAAACAGCTTGCCGTTGTAGTAGGTTTCGAATTTCGCGTTCGCTCCGGAGATAAAGAGGACCTGGGAATCGTCGGGCGACACCGCGGCACCGTTTTCAGGCACGGTGTTGGTGGTCAGGCGGCGCGAGTTCGATCCGTCGGCGTCCGCGATCCAGACTTCGCCCTCGTCCGCGGCGCCGAGCAGCGGCGTCGGTGCGCGGTGGAACGCGATCCGTCTGCCGTCTTCGGAGAGATCGTACGAAGTCACCGAGAAGTCGCCGGCCAGGATTCGTGTTTCCTGTTTCGACGCGACGGTCACGCTCCAGAGCTGCGCTTGTTTGTAGGTCTCATCGTAGCGATACACATCGTCTTTGACCTTGTCACGCGCCTTTTCGTCGGCCGTTTTCGGCTCCGCGGCGATGAAGAACAGGGCGGATCCGTCCGGTGCCCACGTCAACTCCGAGACTCCGCTCGCATGCGAGGAGAGCTGATGTGCCTCGCCGCCGTCGGTCGGCAGCAGATAAATCTGCGCGAATTCGTTGTCGTTGCGTTTGGTGACGAACGCAATCGTCTTCCCGTCGGGAGACCAGCGCGGATCGGTTTCGCCGTCCGTGCCACTGGTCAGCTGAACCGTCATGCCATCGTCCACCGCCGCCCGCCAGACGTGCGAGACGCGACGTCCGCTTTTCCAGTCAGAGTCGCCCCGGGTGAACACGACGCTGCGGCCGTCCGGTGAGACCTGTGGGTCAGACACTCGGGGCACGTTCAACAGGTCGACGATACCCATTGGGCGGGGAGACTGTGCCTGACCGTCGACGGTCAAGGTGAAGACGGCCGTCCCGATGATCGCGAGAAAGCGGCGGCTCATCATGAAAGCTCCATTGGCTGCGCGGATTTCCGCTCGAAAAGGGCTGAGACCATGGATACTATCCGAACTGCTGGGAGTGCGCGACATGAAGCTGGCGACTGTTCTGGCCGTTGTAATCGCGTTCGCCGCACCGGCTGCCGCAAAGGACTTTCCTGCGGCGGTTGAAGGCGACTTCGTCATCAACAACTTCGCCTTCGACACCGGTGAAACGCTGCCGAGGCTCAATGTCCATTACCGGACGATCGGGACACCTCAGCGCGACTCGTCCGGCGTGGTCCGAAACGCCGTGCTGATTCTTCACGGCACCGGCGGAACGGGCGCTGCATTTCTTTCGCAGACGTTCGGCGGCGAACTGTTCGGCGCCGGCCAACCGCTCGACGCGACCAGGAATTTCATCATCCTGGTTGACGCCATCGGCCACGGCAAGTCGAGCAAGCCGAGCGACGGACTCCACGCGAAGTTCCCGAAATACACCTACGACGACATGGTCCGCTCGCAGCACGCGCTGCTGGTCGACGGCCTGAGGGTGAACCACCTGCGGCTCGTGCTCGGCACGTCGATGGGCGCGATGCACTGCTGGATCTGGGGCGAGATGTATCCCGACTTCGTCGATGGTCTCGTTCCGCTTGCGAGCGTGCCGACCCAGATCGCCGGGCGCAACCGCGTGATGCGGACCATGATCATGGACAGCATCAAGAATGATCCAGCCTGGAAGAACGGCGAGTACACCGAGCAGCCGCGCCAGGGCTTGACCGGGGCGGTCAACATCCTGATGATGATGACGAGCAGCCCGATCGGCTGGCACAAGGCCGGGCCGACGCGCGACGCGGCGGACGCCTACTACGCCGAGCAGGTGAAGTCGCGATTCGCGGCCAACGACGCCAACGACATGCTCTATCAGTTCAACTCGTCGCGGGACTACGATCCGTCCGCGAAGCTCGAAACGATCACCGCGCGGCTGCTGGCGATCAATTCGGCCGACGATGTGGTGAACCCGCCGGAGTTGGGACTGATGGAGAAGTTGATACCTCGGGTCAAGCACGGACGTTACGTGCTGCTACCGACCAGCGACAAGACCCGTGGGCACGGCACTCATTCGTTGCCGGCGATTTGGGGACCGTATCTCGCCGAGTTCTTGAAGGAATTGACGCCCGCGATGTCTCAGTGACGGGGGCGGAGCAAGCTCCGCCCCTACGGCTCTCTGTGCGCTATTTCGTAGGGCCGAGCTTGCTCGGCCCGTAATCAATCATGAGTGACGATCGCAAGTATCGCCAACGCGGGTATCAGGACGAACCGAGGTCGCGCGAACCGAAGGGGCCTTCGACGCCCAAGCCACCGCAGGAGCGTGCGCCAGGACGGCTGCTGCAGGATCCTGCCGGTCCGAAAACCCCGAACCTGATGGCCGCCCACGAGGTGTTCCGCTGCACACGCTGCGGCAACCGCCTGGCTGTTCCGGTCGAGCTCGATGCGTGCTGTTCGAAATGCGGCGTCGCGATCCACAGCTGCATCCAGTGCCAGTCGTTCGATACCAGTGAGCGCTGGGAGTGCACGCAGGCGGCGAAGCTGTCGGCGCGGGTGGCGCCGAAGGACGAGCGAAACAGCTGTACCTTGTTTGCCGCCCGCACGACCATCGAACGCCAGACCGGTACGCCGCCGAGCAACGCTTCGTCGGGTCCGAGCAACAGCGCCAAGCAGGCGTTCGATGACCTGTTCAAATAGGGGCTAGACGGATGCCGCTTCTTGCTTCCGGCGATCAGGACAAACTGCGCGAGTCATTCGAGGAAATGACCGCGCCTGTTCGTCTGCTGTTCTTCACACAGACGTTCGACTGCGACACCTGTCTGCAGGCACGTCAGATTCTCGACGAACTGCCGCCGTTGTCCGACCGCATCACGATCGAGGAAGCGAACGTCCTGATCGACAAGGATCGGGCCGCGGCTTACGGGATCGATCGTGCGCCGGCCGTGGTCGTGCTCGGCGTTGACGAGAACGGTGTGCCGCGCGACTCCAGAATCAGGTTTCTGGGCGCGCCGAGCGGATACGAATTCGTCTCGCTGGTTCAGGCGATCCTGCTGGTCGGCGGGCACGGTTCCGACCTGACCGACGCAAATCGCGAACGCGTCTCGGCGGTCGGCACTCCGGTCACGATGCGCGTCTTCTCTACGCCGACCTGTCCGCACTGCCCGCGCGCCGTCAGCCTGGCGAACGAAATGGCATTCGCCAACCCGAACATCACGGCCTTTGCGGTCGAAGCGACGTCGTTTCCGGACCTGGCCCGCGGCTATCGCGTCACGGGAGTGCCAAAAACCGTGGTCAGCTCCGCCGCCAGCGAGGACATCGAGATTCTCGGCGGACTCCCGCAGGACGAGTTCGTTCAATACGCGCTGGTGGATTTTCTCGAAAAGGATCAGCCTTCGTGAGGCCGATCGGACCGCAATAGCCAGAACGCCAGACCGAATCCCGACCAGCCGGCAAACGCGATCCACTCCGGTCGCGTGAAGCTGCCGGGCACACTCGGAACGACCTTCATCAACACGATCGCGACGCTGACGCAAACACCTGACCAGGCCATCGCCACCGTCTCGCCGGGCGCGCGCCGCAGCAGGTACGCCGCGCAGGCCGACAGCCAGCCGACGCCCACCGCCAGCGAGCCCACTTCGGTCACCGGCACCAGAATCGCGTCGCCGAACATGGCGGCCGCCGCCGTCAATACCGCCATCAGGATGATCGCCACGACTGGCGTGCCGAAGCTCGCGTGGACGCGGCCGAGCGACGGGTGAACGAGGTTGCGACGGCCGATGGCGTAGAGCATTCGCGTCGCGGCGACGAAGTTGCCGTTAAAAATCTTCAGCAGCGACAGGAAGGCGCCGAACAGAATGAGCTGCGCGATCGCGTGCGAGCCGAACGTCAGTTCGAACGCGACCTCGGTCCGGACATGTCCCGACACGATGTCCTGCCATGGGTAAACGTAGGTCACGACCGCGATGATGATGACGTAAAAAAGAAACCCGGCGGTCAGCGCCGCGTAAATCGCCGTGGTGAAGTTGCGCGGATCGAATCCCGCCTTCGCTTCCTCGGATCCCTTCGCGACCGATTCGAACCCGGTCATGAAGTACGGAACGATTTGCAGAACCAGAAAAATTGAGAGGAACACCCCGCCGGAGCCGGCCCGTGGGAACAGCGGCAGCATGTGCGCCGGCGTCCCCTTCGCGAATCCGAGCAGCGTGAAGACGGCAAAAGTGGCGAGCAGGCCGAACGTCATCACGTCCTGAAAGACGCCGCTCGGTTTGATACCGCGGTAGTTGACGCCGGCAACCAGCGCGGTCAGTGCCAGGCCGACTGCGAGCCGGGGCGCGTAGATCGGGCTGCCGCCGATGACATACAACTGATAGCTGTTCAGTGACGGAAACACCCGCGCCAGCAGGTTGCCGGTTGCGACTGCCTCCCACGGACACACGATCGCGTACGACAGGATCATCGTCCAGCCGGCGCCGAAGCTGACAAACGGCGGCATCACGCCTTCGGTGTAGGCGATCTCGGCCCCGGCATCCTGGATTCGAGTCACCAGCCGGCCGTAGGTGTGAGCGATCGGAAACAGCAGCAGCCCGCCGAGCAGAAATCCCAGCATCCCACCGCCGGGGCCGCCTCGCGAGAGCCAGTCGTCCATCAAGACGAGCCAGCCGACGCCGATCATCGTGCCGAAGCCGAACGTGAAGTACTCGACCGTGGAAAGGCTGCCGTGCAGACGTTCGCGCGCCATCAGTATCGCAACCGCAGCATCATCGGCGGTGCATCGCCTCGGGGAATCACGATAAAAAGGTGGTCGAACTCAGAGTCGGCGATCGTGATTGCCGGGTTGACGCCGAGGGCCCGAAGCACGTCGGGCACGGTGTTCAAATGACCGACGATGAGCAGGCGATCGTGCAGGCTCGCGGCGTGAACGCTGGCGATCGCCACGGCGATCAGCAATGCGACGATGACGCCTGCGGTTAGACTCACGCGGTGACTATACAATCAGGCTGATGACGCATCAACCGAGCGCGGTTGGCACGCTCGATCCCATCCACGTCCCATGCGCCGCATCGTCTGCCTCGGCGACAGTCTGACCTCGGGCCACGGCATCGCTTCGACCGCGGCGTACCCGGCGGCGCTGCATCTAAAGGTCCGACGTGCGGGATTCCCGTACGAAGTGGTGAATGCCGGAGTGTCCCGAGAAACCTCCGGCGACGCGCTTCGACGACTCGATAACGCTCTGACCGGCGACGTCCGCGTGCTGATTGTGGCGCTTGGCGCGAACGATGGCCTGCGCGGCGTGCCCGTCGTCCAGCTCACCGCCAGTCTCAGCCGGATCATCGAAGTGGCGCAGGCCCGAACGATTTCGGTGCTTCTGTGCGGGATGGAGGCGCTGCCGATTCACGGGTGGGCCTACACGACGGCGTTTCACAACACGTATGTGGAACTGGCTCGCCGGTACCAGGTTCCGCTGGTGCCGTTCATGCTGGCCAACGTGATCGGGCAGCCGCAGCTGATGCAGCGCGATCTGATCCATCCCAATGCAGACGGCGCCCGCGCCATCGCCGATACGATCTGGCCGTACCTCGAACGCATTCTGGCGTCGCCAGCCGCGCCGGTCGCACGCCAGAAATCCTGACCGCGGCATCTGCGTCGGCGTGACCGGCGATCGATGCCCCCAGGCTCGGCGCGCGTGTTAGCATCGCCTCGATGCGTCGATTCCTCTGCTGCGTCCTGATCGTGGCCGCGTCGGCGTCGTTCCGCGCTGCCGCGCCGATTCGTTATCGCCTGTCGTTTCCCGAGCCGGAGCATCGCTGGATGCAGGTTGAGGCCTCGTTCACCGAGCTGCCGCCCGGAACGCTCGAACTTCGAATGAGCCGCTCGTCGCCGGGTCGCTACTCGCTGCACGATTTCGCGAAGAATGTGTACGACGTGCGCGCCTTCGACGGCGACGGGCGCGAGCTCACGACCACCAGACCCGATCCGTACGGCTGGAACGTCGCCGGGCACGGCGGCACGCTGACGGTAAAGTACAAGATCTACGGCGACCGCGTGGACGGGACCTACCTGGCGGTTGATACGACGCACGCGCACATCAACATGCCGGCGGTGATCATGTGGGCACACGGCCTCGACGATCGGCCGATTACGATGACGTTCGAGCCGCCGGCGAATCTGCATTGGCAGGTGGCAACGCAGCTGCATCCGGGATCGACGCCCTTCGAGTTCACCGCGCCGAATCTACAGTATCTGATGGACAGTCCGGCGCAGTTCGGCCCGGTGGCGATCCGCACGTTCAGGGTCAACGACAGCACATTTCGTTTCTCGCTGCACCACACCGGGACCGATGCCGAGCTCGACGCCTACGTCAAGGACGTCGAGAAGATCGTTCGGCAGGAGGGCGCCATTTACGGCGAGTACCCGAAGTACGAGCCGGGCTATTACACGTTTCTGGCGGATTACCTGCCTTACGCCAGCGGCGACGGCATGGAGCATCGCAACAGCACGGTGATCACTGCGGCGCAGTCGATCGCCAACGGACGGGAGCGGCTGCTGGACACCGTGGCCCACGAGTTTTTCCATTGCTGGAACGTCGAGCGCATCCGGCCGAAAGGTCTCGAGCCGTTCGACTTCGATCGCGCCAACATGTCCGGCGAGTTGTGGCTGGCAGAGGGGTTCACGCAGTACTACGGGCCGCTGGTTCTGCAGCGAGCGCAGCTCACCGACATCGCGAACAGCGAACGCACGTTTGCCGGCCTGATCGAATCGGTAGCGCAGAGCTCGGGGCACCTGGTGCGCAGTGCCGAAGAAATGAGCCGGATGGCGCCGTTCATCGACGGCGGCCGCACCGTCGATCGCACCAACTGGTCGAACACCGTCATTTCGTATTACCCGTACGGCGGCGCCATTGCGCTGGCGCTCGACTTGACCCTGCGCGATCGCACCGACAGCAAGGTCACGCTCGACGACTTCATGCTGGCGATGTGGCGCAAGTACGGAAAGCCCGGCGGAGGCCGGGAAGGTTATGTCGACCGTCCGTATACCATCGCTGACGCGGAGGCGACGCTGGCGGAGGTGAGCGGGGATCGCGCGTTCGCCCGCGAGTTTTTCGCCCACTACATTCAGGGCCGTGATGTAGCCGACTACGGCCGGCTGCTGGCGCATGCCGGCTTCACCGTCCGCAAACGCAACGCCGGGCACGCATGGCTCGGGGATCTCCGCCTCGAAGTTCGCACCGGCGTCCACGTCGCCAACCTGGTGGCGCCGACGTGGCCGATTTACTCGGCCGGGGTCGACCAGGACGATGAGCTGAGAACGCTCGAT
Source organism: Vicinamibacterales bacterium (assembly GCA_036497895.1). Lineage (GTDB taxonomy): Bacteria > Acidobacteriota > Vicinamibacteria > Vicinamibacterales > CAVVIG01 > CAVQFC01. The sequence goes on from DASXIR010000309.1 coordinate 7,714, forward strand.
GCTCAGCGAATCACCGGCGACGGCGACGTTCTGGCGGTGCTGCAGCGCCACAAGCCGGGCGACAGCATCGGTGTCGGGTTCGTCGATCGCACAGGCGTCCTGAAAACGACCACGATCACACTTGCCGAGGATCCGCACGTCGAAGTGGTTTCCGTAGACTCGCTGACCGCTGCACAGCGCTCGTTCCGCGAGCGGTGGCTCGGAGCGCGCTGATGGCGCTGCCGTGGCCGCAGATTATCGACGGGGCAATCGGCGTCATCGATCTGTTGCGCAGCCGTCGCATTCGCGCGCTGTCTGCGCGGGCCGACCAGGTACCGCCCTCAGCCGGCGCCGAGGGCCTCACGACGATGACGTCCTCCGCGCGCGACGAGATCGAGCGCGAGCGTCTGCAGCTGTTGCGCGAGCGCGACGAGCGTGAGCGGGCCGAACGTCAGCGCGTCGAGCTGGCCATGATGCTGGAGTTGCAGCGTCAGGCCGGCGAGCGCGAACTGGCGCGGCTGCGTCTCCTCGCCGGCATCGCCGCCGCGAGCTGGATCGCGACGCTGGCGCTGGCGACGATGCACGATCATGCGATGGCCAGCGGGCTGGCCGCACGCGTCGTTCTCGGCTTCGGATGGGCGCTGCTGCTGGCGGCGTTCGCGCTGGCGTTCGTCGCGCAGAACAACGTGGCGAGTTCGCTCGCCGCGATGGCGTCGGGAGACGCCCGCGCCATGAGACGCGGTGTCTCGTCCGGAGTGGCCGGCGGATTCCCGGTGTGGCTGATCGTTGCCGGCCTGATGCTCGCCGGCCTCGCCGCCCTGGTGTAGCGCGGATGAATCGTCCGCCTAAAGGCGGACACTACACCCCGCACCAACTACATCGGTCCAGCCATCCGCATATTCCACATCCGGCCCATATGGCCGGCCGGCAGCCGCACCCGGATGAACACGTGCGCCGAGACGGGGTGATCTCCGTACTCCGGCCGGAGTGCGTCAGGCACGCCGTAGAGAACCACGTCGCCGCCGATGCCGAATTCGAAGCCGCGGATGACGGCGAGATCACGGACGAGGCCGAACGTCAGGGCGTTGACCCTGCTTGGGGGCAGGTCGGATCCGGACGCGAAGACGACGGCGTTCTGCAACAGCGCAGTCTCCGTGTCCACCGACTCGAAGCGGCCGTAAATCGACGTTCGTCCACGGCGATCCTCGGCCTCCGCCAGATACGCGGTGTACGCACCCTGTTCTTTCTGATTGAGTCCGAATGCGAAAGTCGCCGCGGTGAAGCCCGTTGGCCGTCGCGCAGTCCACGATGCGGAGGCGGTAGTTCTGCGGATTGATCCAGGTTCGAGGGGTTCGGGATGTTTCAAGAGACCCTGCGACACCTGAAACTGCCATGCCGGCGACGGTTCATACCACACCCGTGCCGACCACGAGTCGAGCGGACCCGGATCCATGAGATCCCAGCGGTTGTCGTCCGGCTCTCTCCCGTTGAAGAGCGAGCCCTCGATGGTCCAAGGCCCGTGATCGAACCCCGTGGTGATGACGCCCATGGAGATGTGGGTCGAGTCGAGCGTGTGATGCGCGAGCGGCGCCGTGGGATTGTCGGTCGCCGACGCGCGATGCATGTAGGCGACCGGTCCGAGCGCGGCCTCGCCGACCGGCGCCGCGGCGATGGTGAAGCCGCTGCGATAATCGATCGGCACCCGCCAGGCGATCGCCGCCTGCATCAGGAAGTCGTGCGGGTGTTGCCAATCAACCAGCGGGGCGCCGTGATACTCCTCGCCCACCTGAAAGATCTCGCGGTAACCGTGCGACGTGGCGGTCAGGGCATCGAGACTGAGCATGCCTGTCAGCGTCAACCTTCCCGGGCCGACCGTCCGGCTCGCCATCCCCATCCACCAGTTCGTGGATTTGAACTCGTCCCCGCCGCGCGGGCTGCCCTGATGGTTGTAGGTCGCGAACAGCACGCCATCGGACATCAACATCCACGGCGACGGATCCTCCTGGGCGCGCACCACTCCGGATGTGAACAACAGACTGATCATCAATAGAGCCAGAACACGAGTGCGCACGAACGGATCTCCCCGGGGCGGAGCACGCTCCGCCCTGCATGAACGTCGCAAATATTCGGAACGCCAAGAATCGCCGGCACCGCCGGCGCGCCAGGAGGCGGGGATCAGATCCGCAGGACGAGCGATTGGATTGAGGGAGAAAACGGCGGGGCCGAAAAGATGCCGTGGTGCAGCCGCGATGACGTCGTGCGCACGAATGCGACAGCCGGCCTCGGCGCGAGTGCCAGCACCGACACGATCGGACGCGAGAGATCGGCGGCAGATCGAATCACGCCGTTGCGCGCGATGCTGTGATCGTGCCCGCAACGCCCCGGCGCCGGCGAGACCGGCGCGGTGTCCCCCGAGCCATCCGAGGCGCGTCGTGTGTGCAGTGGACACTCCGGCGTGACGCCCGACGCCGAAGCCTTGTGCGCCTCGGCCGCGCGCGCAGAATCGCTGAGCGGGTGGATATCGCAGCCGAGTCCACAGACGCCGCTCGCAGCGGGAACCACGGTCATCACGAACACGAACGCCCAGAGGAGTGCGCGCTTCATTCCTTCGAAAACAGTACACCAGGAGCAAGCTTGAAGTCCGGGTCAAGGGTTCGCTTGACCTCGCGCATCTGGTTGACGCCGTCCCGGCCGTAGAGCTGGATCAGCAACCGTTGCTTGGTGGCGTTGCGCCCGACGCCGTGCTCTGCGAGTGGCGATCCGCCGAGGCGGATTGCGTCGCCGCCGAATCTGAGAATTGCCTCGCGGCCGGACTCGACGTCGGCCATCGATCGAGGGATCACGTTCGGGTGCAGGTTGCCGTCGGAGATGTGTCCCCATACCGCGGCATCGAGATGGCGGCGTCGAAACTCCTCGTCGTAAATGGTGAGCAGCTCTTCGAGGCGGTCGAAGGGCACGATCATGTCGGCGGCAGTCTTCGCGATCCGTGGATCGATGGCCAGCTTGGCGCGGCCAACGCGCGAGTTGACGCCAGCCGGAACGGCTTCGCGCAGCCCGAGCAGTTGCGCGGCGCGCGCCGGCTCGCCGGGCACCGCAATCTCCACCGCGTCTACGACGCCGGCCTCGTCGAGCATCCGGCAGAAGCGAACGAGCGCCGAGTCGGGCGCATCTGCATCGCCGTATCGACCGATTTCGTCGAACGACTGCGCCGGCGTTGACCCCGTCGGCAGCTCGAGCGTGACGAGCAGCGCTATCGTCGTACCGCTCGGGATCGTTACGCTGGATTGGCGATCTGCGCCGTCCTCGCGGAGCAATTCGAGACAACGCTCGTCCATGTGTTCTATGGCGGCCAGGTCGAGCCCGCGGCCGTCCTGCGTCTTCCAGGTGGTGATGGACGCCTCACGTAGCCGGCGGACGAAGGTCAGCGCCGCGCCGCGGTCCGCGAACGGCACGAAGGCCAGGCACATCGCAGGCCGCGCCGGCAGTACCTGAAGGGTGACACTGGTGATTACGCCGAGCGTTCCCTCAGAACCGATGAACAAATCGATGAGGTCCATGTCGGGCGCGGCGAAGTATCCCGCCGACAGCTTTGGGACGTCGGGCATTCGATACGTCGGCACGACGACCCGGGCGACACGATCGGACAGCACCAGCTCGAAGCGTCCATCGACGGCACGCGTGACCCCGCGTTCGATGTCGAGCACGTCCCCGCTCGCCAGGACGACGGTGAGCGCCTTGACCCAGTCGCGGGTGGTGCCGTGCTTGAAGGTGGACGCGCCGGCGGCGTTGGTGGCGACGGTGCCCCCGACGAACGCGCCGGCAAAGGTGGGGGTTGGTGGATAGTAGCGGCCGAGCCGGTCGAGCGCGGCGTCCAGGTCAGTCAACGTCACGCCGGGTTCTACGCGTACCCAGTCGGGACCGTTTTCGAGAATCCGGTTCAGCCGCGAGGTGCTCAACACGATTCCTCCGGCAGGCGTGGCACCGCCGGTCAACGACGACTGGGCACCAATCGGCAGCACGCTGATTGCCGAGGTCAGCAGCGCCGCAATCGCCGCCTCGGATGTCGGCGTGGCGACGCCGTCGGCCCGGCCGTCGGGAAAATGGGCGGCGTCCTCGAGGAAC
>DASXIR010000310.1:0-7168 GCA_036497895.1 Vicinamibacterales bacterium
GCCCCAGATCTCCATGCTGAACCATTTATTGGTCGAGGTCGTGGACGATCGCAGGCACAGCCCCGTCATCACTCCAATCAAGGTCGTCGCGATCGCCGGCAGCGAGCTCAGGAGGCCTTCGGGATCCCACTGGGATCGGTAGAGATGGGTGCCGAACAACGCACGATCGATCCGCGCACCGACGTTGCCCTCAGGAGTCAGGTCGCCGAATCGGGTCAACAGAAACCAGTAGCCGAGCACGATCACCGCGATGATCGACGCCAGGAGAATTGCCTGGCGGCGCCAGCCGTCGCCCCGCGCGGGGGGCTGCACCATCCGAAACACTGTGGCGGCGGCCAAGTAGCAGATGCCGATGCGCTGCAGGATCCCCGGTATCCGCCATTTGGCCGGGTTGAAGAACGGAAAGCCCGCGAGGAACAGGCCCAGGCCCACGATCACCGCCGCCCGCCTCGCAATCTTCCACCACGGCGAGGACAGTGTCGCCTTCGACAACGCCAGCGATACGCCCACGATGAACAGGAAGAAGGGGAAAATGAGATCGGTCGGGGTGCAGCCGTGCCACTCCGCATGCTCGAGCGGCCAGTACATCGCATCCCAGGTGCCGGGATTGTTCACCACGACCATCGCGGCCATGGTCAGGCCGCGGAACGCATCGAGGGAGTCTACCCGGTCGGGCACAATCTCACTCTACACGAACCCATCAATCCCGGTTCACAACCGCCCGCTCCCAACGTACAATTCTCCAGCCGATGAACGACACCCTTGGACGGCCGCTGCGCAATCTCCGGCTGTCGGTGACCGACCGCTGCAACCTGCGCTGCCAGTACTGCATGCCGGAGGACGACTACGTCTGGCTGCCGCGCGAGGACGTGCTGCAGTTCGAGGAAACCAGCGCGCTGGTCGACGTCTTCCTGTCGCTCGGCGTCGACAAGATCCAGCTGACCGGAGGCGAACCGCTGCTTCGCCGCAATCTGTCGACGCTGGTTTCGATGATCGCCGCCAAGCCCGGCTTGAAGGATCTGGCCCTCACGACCAACGGCGTGCTGCTCGCCGACCAGATCGACGCGCTCAAATCGTCCGGACTGGGTCGAATCACCGTCAGCCTCGACACACTGCACCGCGATCGATTCAGGACACTCACCCGCTTCGACGAGCTCGACGCCGTCCACGCCGGCATCGCCTCCGCTCAGCGCGTATTCGGCAGCCTCAAACTCGACACCGTTGTCATCCGCGGTGTGAACGACGACGAACTGGTGGCGCTCCTCGAATACGGACGTGCTGCCAACGCGGAAGTTCGCTTCATCGAGTACATGGACGTCGGCGGCGCAAGTCGATGGTCGCCGGATCGCGTCGTCTCGCGAGTGGAGATGCTCGACACCCTCGCGCGGAATTACGGCGCCATCACGCCCATCGACGAGGCTGGCTCGTCAGCGCCGGCCGAGCGCTTCGCACTGAAGGATGGGACGACGTTCGGCATCATTGCGTCAACGACCGAACCGTTCTGCCGTTTGTGCGACCGCAGCCGGCTGACGGCCGATGGCATGTGGTATCTCTGCCTTTACGCGTCGCGTGGCCTGGATCTGCGGGCGCCGCTCCGGCGCGGCGGCACGATCGAAGAATTGACGGCACTCGTGTCGGGTGGCTGGCGGGCCCGCGACGACCGTGGCGCGGAAGCTCGACTGGCGCTCGGCGATCGACGCGCCTTCGTGCCGGTTCAGGACGTGCTGCGGAAAGATCCGCACCTCGAAATGCACACGCGCGGCGGCTAGACCGGCTGGCGTCTATCAGTGCGGCCCGGACCCGGAGCCGGCGACCGGCGCGGATCCTTCGTCGAACCGGCCGAACAGCAGCAGCGAAACCGCCTGCAGCAGACCCTTGACGCTGCACGGCTTGTCGAGGAACGCCTCGTCTTCCCACAGCGTCACTTTTTCTTTGAACAGCCGATCGCTGAAGCCGGTCAAGTACAGCACTCTTAGTCCGGGCTCCGCCTGCCTCAACCGGCGAGCGAGTTCGTCGCCGGTCATCTGCGGCATCATGACGTCGGTGACGAGGATGTCGAAAGTGTCGAGCGTTGCCGCTAGCGCAAGCGCTTCAGGACCGTCGGACGCCTGCGCCGTTTGATAACCCGCCTCGCGCAGCACCCGCTCGACGAATCTCCGAACGGACTCTTCATCGTCCACTATCAACGCGCTGATTTGAGTTGGTGTCATACGATGTCCCGCCCGTCACTACTGGTTCGCGAGTGTTTCGGCCTGGCGCCCAGAATCTCCCGGATGCGCTCGGTGAGCACCGAGGACCGAAATGGCTTGCCGATGAAATTGATCCCGGGGCTATTCGAATCAAAGGGAATCGCCATTTCCGTGTAACCGGAAATCAGCAGCACCCGAAGCTCCGGACGGACGCCGATCAACTGTTGCGCAAGCGCCGGTCCGCTCATTTCCGGCATCACCACGTCGCTCAACAGCAGATCGACCTTGCCCGCCCGCGCGTTGAAGAGATCCAGCGCGCCGCGCGGAGTCGCCGATTCGAGCACATGGTATCCCTGACGCCGCAGCACGGCGCCGATGATACCGCGGACCGAGTCCTCGTCCTCGACCAGCAGAATCGTCTCGCAGCCAGGTGCCGTATTCGAGGATTCTGCCGCTTCCACGCAGTCTTTGGCTGAGGTGGCGACAGCCGGGAAATGCATCGTGAAAACGCTGCCGCTGCCAGGCTCGCTCTCGACGGCAATGAATCCGTTGCTCTGTCGGACGATGCCGTAAACCGAGGCGAGGCCAAGCCCTGTCCCCTTGCCCACCGCCTTGGTCGTGAAGAACGGTTCGAAGAGGTGCGCCATGGCGTCAGGCGAAATACCAACGCCGTTGTCGATCACACGCAGCCGGATGTATTCGCTCGCCGTGGACAGATGATCCGCGGGTACGCCTGCCCGCGGCCGCTCGACACGGGTCACCTCGAGTCGAATGTCGCCTCCCGCCGGCAACGCGTCGCGCCCATTCAGCACGAGGTTGATGATCGCCTGTTCGAGCTGGGTCGGGTCGATGCGGATGGTCGCAGCCGTCGGCGACAGTTCACACCACAACGTGATGTCTTCCCGAATCAGGCGTCCCAGCATGCTTTTGAGGCCGGCCACCGTCTGGTTGAGGTCGACATCTTTCGGCATCAGCACCTGCTTGCGGCTGAATGCCAATAGCTGCTGCGTCAAGGCTGCGGCACGCTGTCCGGCGCGTTGAATTTCCTCGAGGTCGCCGCGCTCCGGATCGTTGCCTTCATGCCGAACCAGCAGCAACTCCGTGTAGCCGAGAATCGCCGTCAGCAGGTTGTTGAAGTCATGGGCGATGCCGCCAGCAAGGCGGCCGACACTTTCGATCTTCTCCGACTGAATCAGGCGCTCCTCGAGCAGGCGTCGATCGGTGATGTCGCGGGCGATACATAGATGCCTGTTCGCATACACCCGAGCCCGGTACGAACACTCGACCAGGCGAGTGTTGCTTCCGCCGACTGCGACGTGGTGCTCGCGCCTCGCCTCGCCGAGCGCCAGCAGTTCCCGCCAGCCGACGCCGAGTTCCCCGCCATCGTCGACGATCAGCGCGTCAAGCGTGTTGCCGACGACGCCGTCCTCGGCGACACCGAACAACGCGCACGCGGCCGGATTCGCTTCGAGCACCGTGCGCTCGTCATCGAGAATCAGCATGGCATCGGCCGCATCGAAGAACACGGCGCGAAACTGGCGCTCGCGCTCGAGCGCCGCAAGGGGTTGGGCGTCCGCCGGGATCACGACACCAAAGTCGCTCATGAGAAGGCGTTGCCGTTCGCCTGATGGTCCGACACGCGTGCCCGTGGCATCTGTGGGTGCGACAGTCTACCGCGAGCCGGACGAGGCTGGCACGCAGGCGCGGTGTTTCGTCGTTTCTGGGACGGCTCGTCCCGGAAACGGACGGTTTTCTGCGTTGAGTGACAATTCTTTCCGAACTATAAATGACTGAATTATAATGACTTACATACGAAACCAGCCGTGGCGCATGGATTGCCAATCGTTTCGGCTGATCGTTTTCACGACAGTAACCGTCTAAGCAGACAAAACAACCATGGATATAGCCCGTCCGTCCAACGTAAGGAAGAAACGCATCCGCCAAATCATGTATGGCGCGGTCGGTCTGGCGGCCGTCGCGCTGGTCACCGTCGGTTTGTCGCGGCTGAAGCCGGCTGCGCCGACGGTTGAACGGGCGGTGGTCTTTCCGGACACGGTGAAACGCGGACCGATGGTGCGACAGGTACGAGGGCTCGGCACGCTGACGCCGGAGGACATCCGGTGGATTCCCGCGACCACCCAGGGACGCGTCGAGCAAATCATCCTGAGGCCCGGCACGGCGGTGAAGGCCGGGGACGTCGTGCTGGTCCTCAGTAATCCCCAACTCGAACAACAACTGCAGGACGCGCAATTGAAACTCGAGGCCGCGGAAGCCGGCCTGGCGAGCACAAAAGTATCGCTCCAGAACGACCTGCTGACGCAGCGGGCCGCCTCCGCCAACATCGAAGCCGACTACAACAAGGCGAAGATGCAGGCGCAGATGAACGAAGCCCTCGCCAAGGATCAACTGGTCTCGGAACTCGTGCTGAAACAATCGCAGGTGGACGCCGACTCTCTGGGCGTGCGCAACCAGATTTCGAAAGATCAGCTCGCCAGCAAGACCGACTCGGCTCGAGCGTTGATGGCCGTGCAGCAGTCGCTGGTCGATCAGGCACGCGCGTTTCTCAGGCTCACACAACAGCAGCGCGACGAATTGAAGGTGCGCGCCGGTATCGACGGCATGCTGCAGCTGGTGCCGGTCGAAGTCGGTCAGCAGGTCGCGCCGGGCACCAACCTCGCCCGCGTCGCCAACCCGAGTCGCCTCAAGGCCGAGATCAAGATCGCGGAAACACAGGCCAAGGATATCCAGCTCGGACAGAAGGCCGAAGTGGACACCCGCAACGGCGTCGTCGAAGGACGCGTCGCGCGCATCGATCCCTCGGTGCAGAACGGCACACGCACGGTCGACGTCACGTTGACCGGAGCGCTGCCCAAAGGCGCCGTGCCGGACTTGAGCGTGGACGGCACGATCGAACTCGAGCGCCTCGCGGATGTGCTGTCGATGGGCCGGCCGGCGTTTGGTCAGGACCAGAGCGTCGTCGGTCTGTTCAAGATCACCGAGGACGGCGTGACCGCCGAGCGTGTGCAAGTGAAGCTGGGCAAGAGTTCGGTCAACACCATCGAAATCCTGTCGGGATTGAAGGTCGGAGATCAGGTGATTCTGTCCGATATGTCGGCGTATGACGCCTACGATCGCATTCGACTGAAATAGCACGAGACAGGGCGGCACCCGCTCCGCCCGAGGAGACGAAGAGCATGGCTGACAACGGACAGGCGCTGATCAAGCTCGATGGCGTGACGAAGGTCTTCTTCACGGACGAAGTCGAGACGCACGCCCTATCGGGGATCCACCTGCAGATCAACAAGGGCGAGTACGTGTCGATCGCCGGACCGTCCGGCTGCGGCAAGTCAACGCTGTTGTCGATTCTCGGGCTGCTCGATTCGCCGACCGAGGGCCAGTATCTGTTGAACAACCGTCCGGTCGCTGAGTTGCCCGCTTCCGAGCGCGCTCGCGTCCGCAACCGCGAAATCGGGTTCATCTTTCAGAGTTTCAACCTGATCGGCGACCTCACCGTCTTCGAGAACGTCGAACTCCCGCTCACCTATCGAGGCATGAAGGCTGCGGAACGAAAGCAGCGGTCCGAGGCTGCGCTCGAACGCGTGGGAATGGCCCACCGCGCCAAGCACCTGCCCAGCCAGCTGTCCGGCGGTCAGCAGCAGCGCGTCGCCGTGGCGCGAGCCGTCGCTGGCGAACCGCTCATCCTGCTCGCGGACGAGCCGACCGGAAACCTCGACTCACGCAGCGGCGAAGCGGTGATGGATCTGCTTCGCGAACTGCACAAAGCCGGCGCCACGATCTGCATGGTGACGCACGACCCGCGCTACGCGCGCCATGCCGACCGCAGCATTCATGTCTTCGACGGCCGCGTCGTCGAGGAACAAACCGAAATGGCGATCACGGAATAGAAAACACCGTCAATGGCTGAGGGCTTATGGCTGAGGGCTAGGGTTGATGGGAAACCCGATTGCCAATGGCTACGACCATCAGCCATACCATCAGCCATTAGCCATCAGCCATGACAAAGCCGCGTGCGCGATGGTGAGCGACCTCAGGCAGTCGCTTCGTCTCCTCGTCAAGTCCCCGGGCTTCAGCCTTCTCATCGTGATCGTGCTGGCGCTCGGCATCGGCGCCAACACCGCGATCTTCAGCATCGTCAATGGGGTGCTGCTCCGGCCGCTGCCGTTCGCCGACCCGGCCCGACTGGTGTCGATCGAAACCACCATCCACAACGAACCCGACGATACCGGTTATCTGGATCTCCTCGACTGGCGCGCGCAGGCGACGAAGATCGATCGCATGGCGGGGTATGCCGCGGCGGCGGCGACACTGACCGGGCACGGCGAGGCCACCTCGATTCCCACCGTCGTCACGACGCCGGACCTCTTCCCGCTGCTCGGCGTGTCTCCGATCGCCGGCCGCGTCCTCCTGCCCGACGACGACACGCACGGAGCGGTGCGAACGGCGGTGATTTCAGAGAATCTCTGGACTCGGACGTTCAATCGCGATCCCGGTCTGATTGGCCAGTCGATCGTCCTCGACGGCGACCCGATCACGGTGGTTGGCGTCATGCCGGCCCGTTTCGAATTTCCGTTCGACAGCGAAGATCCACCGCAGATCTGGATGCCGATCCTGGCGTCACGGTTCTCGGCGCAATGGGCCGATCAACGTCATGCCTCGTTCCTGAAGGTGATCGGTCATCTCCCCGCCGGCGTGCCTTTGCAGACGGCGCAGGCGGAACTGGCGACGATCGCCGCGCGGATCGATGCGGCCGATCCGCGTAACGGCACGCGCGGTATTGCGTTGAAGCCGTTTCAGGACGTACTCGTCAAGAATTACCGGCCGGCCCTGGTTGCGCTGTTGAGCGCGGTCGCGGCTGTGCTCCTCATCGCCTGCGCCAACATCGCCAATCTGTTGCTGGCGCGTGGGTCGGCGCGCCGCCGCGAAATTGCGATCCGCACCGCGCTCGGCGCCAGTCGTCT
>DASXIR010000311.1:0-10127 GCA_036497895.1 Vicinamibacterales bacterium
CCGACAATTGTCTTCGGACCGGTGCGCGCCTCGCGCGCGAGTTCCGCGCTGATCCGGATCTCCTGTCCAATCGGGTTCTGTCCCGGGAAATACCGCCGCGCTGCCTGTTCGTTGATGACAACGACTTCCGGACTCGTCGCGGTATCGCGCCGGTCGAAAGGCCGGCCGTTGCGGATCTGAATCTTCATCATCGCGAAGTATCGAGCGCTGACGATCCGCAAGTACGCGTTCGGCATCGACGCCGAATCCGGCTCCGGCTGTCCTTCGTGACGGAAACCGGTGAGCGCGTTGAGATCGCTGGTAAAAGGCAGGCCCATCGCCACCGCCACCGATTCAACGCCGGGTTCCGTCTCGAGTCGGGACAAGAGCGCCGACGCGAAGGCGCGCGGACTCGCGGCGTCTGAATACCTGGAGGCTGGCAGCGACACGCCGAAGGTCGTGACGCCTTCGGACTCGAAGCCAGGCTCGACCCGCTGGAGCTGAACATAGGTGCGAATCAGCAGGCCGGCGCCAACCAACAACATCACCGTGCCCGCCAGCTCCGCGACGACGAGGACTCGTCTCGCACCAGTACCGCTCGCGCCAACGGCACCACGGCCGCTGAACCTGAAAAACCGGTGCATCGACCCTCCGGATATTGCCAGGGCCGGTGTCAGCCCGGACGCGATGCTCGTCACGAGTGCCAACGCCAGGCTGAAGCCGAGGACGTGCGTGTCGACCGCGAGATCCTGCAGACGGGGAATCGATGGCGGAGCGAGCAACAGCAGTGCGCGCACCACGCCGAAAGCGACAGCTGCACCTGCAATTCCGCCGAGTGTCCCCAGGACGAGGCTCTCTGCCAGCAACTGCGCGACCAGCTGACGCCGACTGGCGCCGAGGGCAGACCGCACCGCCACTTCGCGACCACGGGTTCCGCTCCGCGCGAGCAGCAGATTCGCGACGTTGGCGCACGCGATCAGAAGCACCAGGATGACGGAGCCGAAAAGAGCCTCCAGCGTCGGGCGGATGCCGCCAACAATCCGCTCGTGCAGCGGAGTGGCCAACACGGTCGCGTCCTTTTCGGAGTCGGGAAAGTCCAAGGCGAGGCTGTCAGCCGCCGTCTGCAGCGCGGTTGTGGCCTGGGCTGCCGATACCGTGTCGTTCAAACGCGCCAATACCTGCACCCATTGGGCGCCGCGCGCCGTGGGTGCGAGGTCAGACGGTTTGAAGACCAGCGGCTGCCAGAACTCCGCCGTGGCCGGAAATTTCAGCGCGGCGGGCGCGACGCCGACAATCGTGACCTGGTGGCCGTCGAACGTCGTGGTCGAGTTGACGATGTCCGGGCGAGCGCCGAATCGGCGTCGCCACAAGCCGTCGGCGAGCACGATCTGATCACCGTTGCCCTCAGCATCGCGCTCCGCGAACGGGCGACCGAGTGCCATCTGGACACCGAGCAGTCTGAAATAGTTCCACGACACTCTCGCACCCTGGAGGCGTTCCGGCTCGCCGAGGCCGGTCACGTTGACGGTGGTCGGCACCACGCCTGATGACTCGGCAAAGGCGGCGCTGCGGCCGGCGTAGTCGCGAACATTCAGTGGAGACAGCCAGGGCGAGACGCTTCCGTGGTGTCCATAGAACAGCATCACCAGCCGGCTCGGATCGCGATACGGCAACGGTCGAAGCAGCACGCCGTTGACGACCGTGAACACCGCTGTCGTCGTCCCGATGCCGAGCGCGAGGGTCAGAATCGCGACGACGGCGAACGCGGGCTGCCGTCGCAGGAGGCGCCATCCGTGACGCAAGTCCCGAAACAAGAGGGTCAACGAATCCTCCTCCACCGACTGGTCGCCGTTGACTGGCGGACGTCGGATTATCGGTTGGATGTGCCTGCGGCGCAAAAGGTTGACGAGGAGGTATGCTTGCCCGCCATGACACCGCTCCCAACACCGAACCTGCTGGAAGACGCGAAATCAATCGCCGCGTGGATCGTCGAACTGCGACGGCAACTCCATCGCCATCCTGAGTTGATGTACGAAGAAATCGAGACCAGCCGGCTGGTGCGGGCGACACTCGACGATCTGGGCATTCGCTATCGCCACTCCGTCGCCAAAACCGGGGTCGTCGCGACGATCGGCGTCGGACCCGGACCTTGCATTGCGCTGCGCGCCGACATGGACGCGCTGCCAATCCACGAGGAAGCCGACGTGCCGTTTCGGAGCGAGATCGACGGCAGGATGCATGCGTGCGGTCATGACTGTCACACCGCGATGCTGCTCGGCGCCGCGCGGTTGCTGAAAACGCGTGAATCGGAACTGACCGGCGTCGTGAAGCTGATTTTTCAGCCGGCGGAAGAAGGTGGCGCGGGTGCGGATCGGATGTGCGACGAGGGCGCGCTGCACTCGCCCGACGTCGAACAGATCTTCGGCTTGCATGTGTGGCCTGGCGCGACGACCGGCGTCGTGATGAGCAATGCGGGCGTGATCCTCGCGGCGACCGGCGCGTTTGAGATTACGGTCAAAGGGAAAGGCGGTCATGGCGCGATGCCGCATCTGGCCATCGACCCGGTCTCGTGCGCCGCGAAGATCGTCGTCGAACTGCAGACGATCGTCTCGAGAGAGACGAATCCGTTCGCGCCGACCGTGGTGACGGTGGGCTCGATCCACGGGGGTGATGCGATGAACGTCATCCCCGAAGACGTCCGTATGAGCGGCACCTTCCGCAGCCTCTCGAAGGAAGACCTGCTGCGGGTGAAACTCCGGATCGATGAAATCGCGAAAGGCATCGGTGCGGCACACCGCTGCGAGGTGGCGGTCTCCTATCCCATCCCGGAATTCCCGCCGACGATTAACGACGAGCCGGCGTGGAACGTGGCGCGGCGGGCGGCGGAACGCCTCGTCGGCGCCGACAACGTTCGCCGCATGGATCCGATTCTGGGCGGCGAGGACTTTGCGTTCTACCAGCAGCGCATTTCCGGTTGCTTCGCCTTCATTGGAGTCAGCCACGCCGATTGGCAAACGCGGCACAACGTGCACCACCCGAAATTCAAAGTGGACGAATCAGCGCTCCCGATTGGAGCGGCCCTGCACGTCGCCATGGCGCTCGAGGCGCTCGCAGACCGGGAACGGATTGGGAATGCATCGCTTTCCCGAGCAGGAGAATCGAAAGAATGAGCGGCGCGATTACGCTAGAAGACATGCCGGGCGATCGTCATGGTTTTACGGTCATCGCGACCTTTAACCGCTGCATGGCTCCCTGATCGATCCGGATCAGTCCACTGCCCGCGGTGTCGAGATCCGCGATCAGCGCGATAACGATGGCAATGGTCAACGGCGCAAGGACCAGCGTCAACCAGAAGCGCCGGGACAGAGTCAGGCCGCGCGTGAACACCGTAATCGTCGAAACAGAGAAGATCAGGAGCCAGATCGGTCGGGGGATCCGATACTCGATGGCAGATACGCGCTTCTCGTGGAGGTCGAACGTCTCGTTGAGCGCATTCATGTATGCGGTGGTGACGGCAGAACGATCAGTTCCAGCGACGTCGACGAGATCCTGCCAGAGCCGCGCCTGAATTTGCTTCGATCGGTCAATCGCGTCTTCCTGCCGGGCCTCATCCAGTCCGGCGTCGCCAAGATCGAGGCGGGCATCCACGTATTGCTGCAGCAATCGCTGAACCCGGCCGCGGTGCGGTTCCTGGAGCGTCTCCGCGCGGAGAAACGTCGTCCCGATGGCATTCGCTTCGTCGATCAGCACCGACCGGCGGTCGGCGTAACGGGGTGCGACCAGCGCAAGAGTGAATCCCAACAGGAGGCTGGTCAGGACAAACAGGGCGTCGCGAATCGCCACCATTTGTTCCTTGCGGTTCGCGTCGTCCTGAATCCGACTGCGAAGCCCTGTCTGCGATCCTGCTTCGATGGCGCCGGACAGCAGGAACGCCGTCAGGAGGCCAAGCAACCAGGGGTGATCGAACAGCCATTGCATCGCCGCAGTCTCCTGTCTGACCGAGCCGAACGGAGCCCGCCGCACGCTCGTGCTCAACGGGTTCGCAAGTCCTTGATGGTTCCGTTCGCTCTGATAGTACCCAACAAACTCCGACACCGCCCGCCGACACTGCCAGTCGGCGTGATGCGGCCGTCATCGCGGATCTGGCGCCGCCTGCCGCTCGCGCGCGTCAGGTCGGCTGCGGTGGCTGGCTCCCAGTGGACTGACTTTTGTAGTGGTTGCGGTACCGTCCTGGCGGTTGTCCGTACTCGCGTCGGAAAGCGCGGCTGAACGCGGCTTCTGACTCGTAGCCAACCGCGGCGGCGATGTCCGCGACGCCGCGCGACGTCCGCTCCAGTGACTTCACCGCCAGCTGCAGCCGCCAGTGCGTCAGATAGGTCATCGGCGGCTCGCCGAGAAAACGGGTGAAACGTTCGACCAGCGTCGATCGCGAAATGCCGACGGCATCGGCCAGGTCCGCGATCGTCCAGGGATGCGCCACGCGGCCGTGCAGCAGCGCCAGGCTCTTGCCCACCACCGCGTCCCGTGCCGCCGCCAGCCATCCCACCTGCTGCTCGGGCAACGTGCCGACATAACGTCGCAGCGTATCGACAAACAGCGCCTCGGACAGCTTGGCGAGCATGGCGTCGCTGCCGACCCGTCCCGATGCGGCTTCGTCGACGAGATGAATGATGGAACTCTCCAGCCAGTGGCCTGAGGAATCGGCGCGGATGTTGACCGCGAACACGGGCGGCAGTCCCCCCAGGATGGGGCGGCAGAGATCGGGATCGCACGTCAAATACCCGCACACGAACCGCGAAACCTGGCCGCCGCCGCCGGCGTGAAGCGGCGTCAAATCGCGCGCGCGAATCTTCGAGGTGATGCCGTAGTTGGGAAACGGCCGCGTCGCGCCTTCCCCGCCGCTCATGTGATGCGGATTCGCGTGCGGAAAGACGACGACGTCGCCGGGTGAGAGCAGGAGCGACGTGCCGTCCAGCATCTCGATGCAGGCGCCGCCTTCGAGCACGAGGTGATATAGCACCAGATGCGCCGCGCCTGGCGCGCCCGGCGCCACCCTCGCCATCATGGCCGCGGGCTCGCCCGTCGAAAAGCCCCACGGCGCCGAGAACTCGGCGCGGAAAAAGACCGCGCCGGTCAGCTTGACGCCGTTCAGGACTTCGGAAAAGGCATCCATTGGCGCGGCCGGACTCCCTGCGAGGTTTGATGGACGGTCGGCAAAGTCATCTGCGATTCTGGCCGATCGAGCAAGTGAAGCGGACGCGCGGGCATGGTCGTGTGGGTCGCGTCACGAGAGGATTCTAGCCGCGCCAGATGGTGCTGGCAATTCGTGGTCGCTGCAATCAGACGCGCGACCATCACCGCAACCCGACATCAGAGGAGACGATATGCCACTGTTCATGGACGTACACGAGAAGGTCGAGGGACTCACTGCGCAGGCCGTGATGCAGGCGCACGCGCGGGATCTCGAAGAGCAGGGTGCGCACGGCGTCAAGTACCTGAAGTACTGGTTCGATGAGAAGACCGGTCGCGTGTTCTGCCTCGTCGAGGCCCCGAGCAAGGAAGCGGCGGCCACGGTACACCGGACGGCTCACGGCCTGGTGGCGGACTCGATCTTCGAAGTCCAGGAAGGATCGTAAGCGCCATGACGACAGCAACCACCGTGAATCCGAACCAGGCGCTGTGGGAGAAGGGCGACTTCACGCGCGTCGCCGCGAGCATGCGCGAGAGCGGCGAGGAACTCGTCGCCAGCCTCGGCTCGATCGCCGGGCTCGAGGTGCTCGATCTCGGCTCCGGCGACGGCACCACCGCCCTGCCCGAGGCGCGGCGGGGCGCGAACGTGCTCGCCGTCGATATTGCCCGCAACCTGGTCGCGGCGGGCAACGCCCGTGCGAAGGCCGAGGGACTGACGCGCTGCACCTTCCGCGAAGGCTACGCCTCGAGCTTGCACGACATCGCCGATCGCACCTTCGATCTCCTCTTCAGCATCTTCGGGGCGTTGTTCGCGCCGCGGCCGTTCGACGTGGCGAAGGAAATGGTGCGCGTGACGCGGAAGGGCGGACAGATCGTCATGGGCAACTGGATCCCGAACGATCCGACGCTGGTGGCGCAGATCCTGAGAATCAGCTCCGCCTATTCCCCGCCGCCTGCTGAAGGCTTCATCAGCCCGATGACGTGGGGCGTCGAGAGTCACGTGGTCGAACGATTCGGCGTCGCGGGCATTCCCAAAGAACAAATCGCGTTCGAGCGCGGCACGTTCACGTTCCGGTCGCCGCAGACGCCGTCCGCGTTGCTGGCGGACTTCAGGTACTACTACGGACCGACGATGAACGCGTTTGCCGCCGCCGAGGCGGGGGGCAAGGTGACGGAACTGCAAGCGGAGCTCGCGGATCTCTTCGAGCGCGAGAACAGAAGCGGACAGAACGATGTCACGTCCATCCCGGCGACGTTCCTGAAGGTCACCGTCCGGGTCTAGCACTCTTCGAGCCCTCCTTTCCACCAGGCGGATAAGCCGTCTGCGACTGACGAGCTCACCAAGAATCAAACTCGGCGAGCTCGTCGGTCGGTCGCGTAAGGCAGTACCGCACAGCTTGTGGTCCCTGATCGTGTCGCATAGGCTAGGGGCCTGCCGTGAAGACGAATTACGCACTTCTCACGCTCTGCGCCTGTGCCCTCCTCTCGGGCGCGCGACCCGCCGCCGCGCAAACGCCATCGTTTCAGCACGTGTTCATCGTTGTCTTCGAGAACGAAGAAGTGGGAAGCGTGATCGGTAACCCGGCCGCGCCGTATATCAACCAGCTCGCCGCGACCTACGGTACGGCGACGAATGCGTACGCAATCACGCATCCGAGCCTGCCGAACTATATGGCGCTGACCTCCGGCACAACGGCGTTCACGACCGACTGTGTCGGCTGCGTGACCACGGTACCGAACATCGCGGACAGCCTGGAGGCCGCTGGTCGATCGTGGACCGCGTACTTCGAGGATTTTCCTGGTGGTTGCGGAACCTCGGACAGCGGCGCCTACGCGGCGAAGCACAATCCGTTCGCGCATTACGCCAGCATCACGTCGGCACCGGCGCGCTGCGCGGCACACATGGCGCCGTTCTCGCAGTTTACACACGACCTCGCCGCGAACGCCCTGGCGGACTACATCTGGATCACGCCGAACTTATGCGATGACATGCATGACTGCTCCGTCGGCACCGGCGATGCGTGGCTGGCCGGGATCGCGCCACAGATCCTGCAGTCGCCGGCGTTCGCCAACAGCGTCCTGCTAGTCTTGTTTGACGAAGGCACGTCGAATGCCAACGGTGGGGGCCAGGTTCCGCTGATCGTCGCCTCGCCCTGGACGCCACCTGGCTTCAAATCGGCGACAGCCGTCAATCATTACAACGTCCTGCGAACCATCGAGGACGCCTGGTCGCTACCCGCCCTGGGCCAGAGCGCGAGTGCGAGCGCAATGAGCGACTTCTTCCCGCTGGCCGCGACCACGCAACCGTCTGAGCAGGTGCTGTATTCGTCCGACGTGACAATCAGCGGCAGCGCATGGATGAAGGTCGCCGATCCAACGGCCGCTGGCGGATTCGAGGTTGTGAATCCCGATCACGGCGCGGACGCACTTTCGGCGCCGCTTGCCGTGCCCGCGAGTTATGTCGAGGCGTCATTCAACGCCGTTGCCGGCGTCCGGTACCGCGTGTGGCTGCGCATGCGGGCGCAGCTCGACTCGAAATGGAACGACTCCGTCTTCGAACAGTTCACTGGAGCCGTCGATGCGGAGGGCCACGCCGTGTACCCCACGGGAACCTCGAATGGCATCATCGTCAACCTGTGGCCGTGCGCGACCTGCCAGAGCATCGGTTGGGGCTGGCAGCGCAACGCGTACTGGCTGGCGGACACCGGGGACGTGTGGTTCGCGGCGACCGGAACCCATCGCATTCGTATCCAGACGCGAGAGGATGGCTCGGCAATTGATCAAATCGTCATCAGCCCCTCGCGGTATGTGACCGCGGCTCCTGGTGCCGTCACGAACGACACGACCATCGTTCCAAAGCCGGGCGTCCCGCCAGCGCCGTCGGGAACGTCAACGCCTTTCGGCGGGACCGCGCGTACGATCCCGGGCACGATCGCCGGCTCTGACTTCGACGAGGGCGGCGAGGGCGTGGCGTACCACGACACGACTGCGGGCAACGCCGGCGGCGTGTACCGTGCGACCGATGTGGATCTGCAGGCAAGCGCTGATGGCGGCTTCAATATCGGATGGATCGCCCCAGGGGAGTGGCTGAAATTCTCCGTCAATGTCGCGGCCGCCGGGGCGTACACGGTCACGTTCCGCGTTGCCGCTCCGGGGAGCGGCGGCACGTTTCACCTCGAGATGAACGGCGTGAACGTCACCGGCGCAATCTCGGTCCCGGCGACCGGCGGCTGGCAGGCGTGGCAGAACGTGAGCCAGGCGGTTGTGTTGTCGGCTGGCCCCCAGGTCGCGCGCCTCGTCTTCGACAGCGCGGGAGCGTGGGGCGGAATCGCCAACCTCAACACGATGCAGTTCACGTCGACGCACGCTACGGGGTCCACCCCATTCACCGGATCGCCGTTGGCGGTTCCCGGCACAATCGAGGTCGAACAATTCGACAACGGCGGCGAAGGTGTGGCGTATCACGACACGACCGCGGGTAACGCCGGTGGCGCGTTCCGGTCGACCGACGTGGATATCGAACCGACGTCCGCTGGCGGCTACGACGTCGGATGGGTCAGCGCCGGCGAGTGGCTGAATTATACGGTGAACGTGGCATCAACGGCGCGTTATGCCGTTGCGTTCTGGGTCGCCTGTCTCGGCCCAGGCGGCACGTTTCATCTGGAAGCGAACGGCATCAACGTCAGCGGCACGATCGCAATTCCGGATACCGGAGGCTGGCAGGCCTGGCAGACCGTGACATCCAGCGTGTCGCTCAACGCTGGCGTGCAGGTGCTCCGGCTGGTCATGGACACATCGGGACCGAACGCCGTTGGCAACTTCGACGCCTTCACCTTCAAGTAGCGTCGCCTATTCCCGCTTCCACCTCCAGGCGGAGTTCCCGGAACCGTCTCGTTCAACCGTGTGACAGAATGCTCCTCCGCTTTCCAGTTAAGCGAGACGAATGAAATCGCTGACTGCGACCTATGCCGCGCCGACCCTTGCACTGGCCATTCTCGTAGGCATCGCTTTTTCTCAACTCGACGTCGGGCCGCGCTGGGACATCACGAACGTGCCGCCCACCGGTTCATTCACATACGTCGCGATGGCGCACGCTCCGTTCTGGTCAGGCTCTGCGCCGTACGAGGCACCGTACTGCTGGCGGCTGCTCGGCCCGACTCTGCTCCATTTCTGGCCCTACGACCTGCCAATTGGCTTCTTCTTATTGGCAAGCGCCTCCCTGTTCGGCACCACCTTGGCGGTCGGGTGGCTATTACGCGGACTCGGAAGTTCGAGATTTTCGGCGGGCGCGGGCGCGGTGTGCTTCGTTTTGCTTGGGCCTGGCGCCGCGTTTAACCTCAAGCACTACCATCTTATCGATCCGCTCGCATTTTTCTTCCTGACTCTCACGTTGGGCGCTGTCGCGCACCGCAAGGGCCTGCTTGCCGCTCTCTGCCTCATCGCACTCGCAGCCACAAAAGAGACGGTGGTAATTGCGTTCGCCTCGTCCTTTGCCCTGGCCGTTTGGGGACAAGACGACGGTACGAAGCGATGGGTTTTGTCCGGTGGAGTTGTTGCTCTCGTTTTGCTGGAGTTCATCAGGCTGACCGTACCAGCGACAGAGCACTACAGCCTTTTCCACGAATTTTCCGCGATTTATCTCTCTCATCCCAGTTTGCGAGATCTCACCCGAATCGCCTTGGGAGCGACAGGGCTGACATGGGGAATCCTGTTGCCTTTTTCAGCGCTGCAACTCGTCCACCCGCCGAGGATTTGGAGCAATCTCGGTCTTCTGACTTTGATCGTACTGGCCACTGCGCAGATCTTCGTGGCCTGGGATACCGAGCGCGTGGTCATTCTTGGATTTCCGGCTGTCATCGCCGCCACCACGTTCGAAGTGGAATTCCTCGCCTCGTCCACGGCAATTAAAAAAGAGGCGATTTGGATCGTTATATTTCTTTGCGAGTTGCCCTGGCTGG
>DASXIR010000312.1:0-15970 GCA_036497895.1 Vicinamibacterales bacterium
TTCCGCGCCGAGGCCAACCTGGTCCGCGTCGACGTCACCGTGGTCGATCGCCATGGCGAGCTGATGGCGGCGTTGACGGCAGACGACTTCGCGCTCGAAGAGGACGGCGTTCCGCAGACGGTTCAATCGTTCCAGTTCGTCGTCGCCAGCGGGCGCCGCACGGACAGCGATGGCGACTCGCTGGCGATCCGTTCGCCCGAACATGCCGCCGCCGAAGCGGCGCGGGACGATGTCCGGGTGTTCGTGGTGTTCTGGGACGACTACCACATCGATCGATTCGCGAATGCGATCCGCGGCCGTCAGACGCTGACCGACTTTCTCGCTTCGTCGTTCGGACCGACCGATCTGGTCGCGCTCATGGAACCGCTGACGCCGATGGATGCGCTGCGCTTCACTCGTGACCGCGGCGAACTCGGGCTGAAGATCAAGAAGCTTGAAGGACGTCTCGGTGTCTACATGCCGCCGCGAGGCGTGCTCGAAGAAGCGCAGCTCGGCCACGACGTCGAGCGGCTGCGGTCGGAGGTCACCTTGTCGGCGCTGAAGTCGGCGGCCGTGCATCTCGGCAGCCTGAAGGAAGGCCGCAAGTCGATCATCTTCGTGAGCCAGGGCCTGTACGGACTCGGACGCGACGGCATGCGTGACATCGAAGAGATGACGCAGGCCGCCAACGACAACAACGTCGCCATTTACACGGTCGATCCAAAAGGATTGACCGGCGGGGTGATGGACTCGCTGCGGACCATCGCCGACGACACCGGCGGCCAGGCCTTCGTCAACAGCAACGCCCCGGCAAATGCCATGCGTCAGATCGTCAAGGACTCGAGTGCCTTCTATCTGATCGGCTACGTCTCGAGCAAGAACCCGGTGGACGGCAAGTATCACAAAATCGGCGTGCGCGTGAAGCGGCCCGGGGCCGAGGTGCGCGCCCGCAAAGGCTACTGGGCGCCGAGCCTCACGGAAATCGAGAAAGAGAAGGCGGTGGTCGCCGCCGCCGAGGCGGTGCCCGCTGATCTGACGACTGCTGCGGCCAAGCTGGCGGCCCCTCGTCCCGAGCGCCTGCTCGACGTCTGGGTCGGCACCGCGCTCAGCGCTGACGCGCAGACCCTGGTCACCGTGGCGTGGACACCGCGTGCACGTCCGGCGTCCGGCGACCACAATCGAATCGTCGCCGTCTCGACCAAGGGAAGTGGTGCAGACCGCTCGTTCGAGAGTCCGATCGATACCGGCGTGGTTTCATTTGCGACTCCGCCAGGCAACTTCCGCCTCAACATCGCCATCCGCGACGCGGCCGGCAACATCATCGACGAGGAATTGCAGCCGGTGACGATTCCGGATCTGGCATCAGCGCAACTCGCGATCAGCTCGCCGATCGTGCTGCGGGCCAGGAGCATGGCGGAGGTGCGCACGCTCGCCGGCCTCGCTCACCCGGCGCCGTTCGCCGGGCGGGACTTTACCCGCGCCGATCGTCTGTTCATCCGTTTCGCGCTGTATGGAAGCGCCGCAAAGGACGCCGCCGTGTCCGCGCACCTGCTGACCAAGGCCGGCGCGCCGCTGGCTGAACTCACCGCGGTTCCGCAGGCCACCAGCGGCGAATATCAGATCGACCTGCCGCTGGTCTCGACCGCCCGCGGCGAATTCATCGTCGCCGTCGAAGCCGTCCAGGGCGAGCTTCACCCTCGAGCTCTCGTCCCCTTCCGCGTCGTCGTTCCCTAGATCGGCGCACCTGAATTGGCGTCTCCGTTCACTGGATCGATCGCGGCCGCTCCGCCACCCGCCCCATTCATCAGTCCGAACTGCTTGCTATAGTCACCGTATGCGTGGAGTTCGATGGATCGCGTTCGGTCTTGTGTTGACACAGCCGGGCGGGATCGCCGCTCAGGATCGCCTGCGCGCGATGCCCGGTTACGAGCAGGCGCAGCGCATCGCTCGCGACGCGCCGGCGCTGGCCGGCGGCGCCCTTGGGGTGACCTGGGCAGCAGACAGCGGTGCGTTCGAGTACGCGAGCGACGGCAAGCGATTTCGATACGAGATTCCCAGCGGACGCACCACGCCGGTCGAAGACGCTGTGACCGGCAACGGTCGCGCTCGCGGGGCCACGAACACTGCGCCGGATCGCGGACGCCAGTTCGACTCGGCCCTCTCACCCGACGGCGAGCAGAAGGCGTTCTACCGAGACCGCAACGTCTGGCTCAGCGCCGCCGACGGTAGCGGCGACATCGCCATCACCACCGACGGCAGCGTCGCGAAGCGGGTCAAATACGGCACCGCCAGCTGGGTCTACGGCGAAGAACTGGATCAACGGACCGCCATCTGGTGGTCGCCGGACGGAACAAAAATCGGCTACTACCGGTTCGACGAACGCGAAGTGCCCGACTACTACGTCGCGTTCAATCAGACCAAGGTACAGGACACGCTCGATTCGGAGGCGTACCCGAAGGCCGGCAGCGCCAATCCAGTCGTCGATCTGTTCGTCTACGACATCGCGACGAAACAATCCCGTCAGATCGATGTCCGCTCCGGCCAGCCCTTCGACAATACCGTGGTCGGTTACTACGTCTACCACGTCGAGTGGACACGCGATGGACGTGAACTGCTGTTCTTCCGCATGAATCGGCGGCAGAACGTCATGGAGGTCGTGGCCGCGAACCCGTCGAGCGGCGCGACCCGCGTCGTCTTGCGCGAGGAATGGCCGACGGGGTGGTTGACGGAGGCGCCGCGAATGGTCTTTCTCGCGGACGGCCGCCGGTTCATCTGGGAGTCGCAGCGGAACGGCTGGAATAACTTCTACCTGTACGACCTGTCCGGCGCACTGATCGCGCCGCTCACCAGGTTCACGACGACGGAAGCGGCGGCCCTCGTCAAGATCGACGAGGCCGAGGGGCGCGTCTTTTACACCGCTCGTGACGGCGACAATCCGCTGAAGTTGCAGCTGCACCGCGTCGGTCTCGACGGTACCGGCGATCGGCGGCTGACCGATCCGGCTTTCACCCACACGATCGGTGGCTGCATTCCCGGCCTCGGATCGCGTCCGGAGCAACCCGGCCTGCCGTTTCCGTGCAGCGTGTCGCCTGACGGCAAGTATTTCGTGGACGTCTTACAAACGCACGACACGCCGCCGGCGACCTGGCTGAAGGAAACCAACACGGGCTCGGCTCTGACCATGCTGGCCGAGAGTGATGCCACGAAATTCGCGGCGCTGAATGCAAGGAAGGCCGAGCTGTTCACCTACACGGCGGCGGACGGCCACACCACGCTGCGTGGGCTGATTCAATTTCCGACCATGTTCGATCCCACGAAACGGTATCCGGTGCTGGTGAACGTGTACGGAGGTCCTGAATTTTCCGAACTCACAGCGCGCGAGACGTTCGTGCTGCCGCTCGCCATCGCCGAGTACGGCTTCGTGATCGTCAACCTCGACTCACGCGCCATTCCAGGTCTCGGCAAACGGTCGCTCGATTCCATCTATCAGAAACTCGGCCAGATCGAGATCGACGACATGGCGGAAGGCGTGAGGGCGCTGTGGGGCCGGCCCTACGTAGACAAGGCCCGCGTCGGTATTTTCGGCGCGTCCTACGGTGGCTACGCGTCCGTGATGGGTCTGCTGCGCCATCCAGAAGTGTTCGCGGCCGCAGCGTCCTCGTCTCCGCCGACAGACTGGCGGAACTACGACACGATCTACACCGAACGCTACATGTGGATTCCGCAGGAGAACGCTGCCGGCTACGACGCCGGGACGGCGATGACCTATGCGAAGGATCTCAAAGGCCGGCTGATGCTGTATTACGGCAGCGCGGACAACAACGTCCACCCCTCAAACTCGCTGCAGCTGATCAAAGCGCTGCAGACGGCAGGTAAGAGCTTCGATGTCCAGGTCGGTCCGGATCAGGGACACAGCAGCATGAATCAGGACCGCATGATGGAGTTCTTCCTCGATGCGCTGAAACCATAGTCCTACCTGCTGTCTTTCAGTTCCTGCCTGGCGATCGCCTCGCGGTGGACTTCGTCCGGGCCGTCGGCAAGCCGAATCGTTCGCGTATGCGCCCACATCGCCGCCAGCGGGAAGTCGGCGCTGACGCCGGCGGCGCCGTGCGCCTGGATCGCGCGGTCGAGGACGCGCAGCGTCGTGCGGGGCACCGCAACCTTCACCATCGCCAGTTCGCGGCGCGCGGCTTTGTTGCCGACGGTGTCCATCAGCCAGGCGGCGTGCAGCGTCAGCAGCCGTGCCTGGTCGATCTCGATGCGCGACTCGGCGATGTCGGCGCGGATCGTGCCCTGCTCCGCCAGTGTTTTCCCGAATGCCACTCGCTGCTTCACGCGCCGACACATGGTCTCGAGCGCTCGCTCGGCAACGCCGATGAGACGCATGCAGTGATGAATGCGCCCCGGGCCAAGCCGTCCCTGCGCGATTTCGAAGCCGCGGCCTTCGCCCAGGAGCACGTTGGACGCCGGCACCCGCACGTCCTCGAACAGCATTTCCGCGTGTCCGTGCGGCGCATCGTCGTATCCGAACACGGTGAGCATCCGGCGAACGGTCACCCCGGGGGTGTCCATCGGCACGAGAATCATCGACTGCTGCTGATGCCGGGGCGCGGCGGGATCCGACTTGCCCATGAAAATGGCGATCTTGCAGCGCGGGTCGCCGGCGCCTGACGTCCACCATTTGTGTCCGTTGATCACGTAGTCGTCGCCGACGCGCTCGATGCGGGACTGGATGTTGGTGGCGTCAGACGAAGCGACCTCGGGCTCGGTCATCGCGAAGCATGAGCGGATCTGGCCCGCGAGCAGCGGCTCCAGCCACCGCTTGCGCTGCGCTTCGGATCCGTAGCGCACCAACACTTCCATGTTGCCGGTGTCAGGCGCCGAGCAGTTGAAGACCTCCGGTCCGAACCCGGGCACGCGTCCCATGATTTCGCAGAGCGGCGCGTACTCGATGTTGGTCAACCCGGCGCCGTATTCGCTCTCTGGCAGGAACACATTCCAGAGACCGGCGGCGCGAGCCTTAGGCTTGAGTTCCTCGACGATGGCCGTCGGCTGCCAGCGATCGCCGTCAGCGATCTGCCGATGGAACGTGGCCTCGTTGGGATAGACGTGCTCGTCCATGAACGTAGTGAGACGCTGTTGCAGAGCGATCGCTTTCCCGGATTGTTCGAACCGCATGGCGCGCATGATAGCCTTTCCGCCATGGAACCGGACGCGCGCGCGGTCCGTGCCGGCGAGCAGCTTGACTGGGATCGGCTGGTGTCCTGGCTGCGCCAACGGCTGCCCGGCTGCCGGATACCCGGGCTCGACGTCGACGCCGAACCGGAGATCGCGCAGTTTCCCGGCGGCCATTCGAACCTCACGTATCTCCTTCGCTTCGGCGCGACCGATATCGTCGTCCGGCGGCCGCCGTTCGGGCCGGTGCCGCCAACCGCGCACGACATGGCGCGCGAGTTCCGCTGGCTGGACGCGATGCACCGGGTCTTTCCGCTGGCGCCGCGGCCGTATCTGCTCTGCGAGGACAGCAGCGTCATCGGCTCGGTGTTCTACGCGATGGAGCGTCGCAACGGCGTCGTCGTCCGCACCGAGGAGCCGCCGGCGCTGGCGAATCCCGCGGCGCGACGCCGGCTCAGCGAGTCTCTCATCAGCACGCTCGTCAGTCTTCACGCCATTGACGTCGCCGCGAACGGGCTCAATACACTCGGCAAGCCGTCCGGATTCCTCGAGCGGCAGGTGCGCGGCTGGACCGATCGCTGGCATCGATCGCAAACCACTCCGCTCGCGGAGATGGACGCCCTCGCCGATTACCTTCGCGTGCATCTTCCACCCGATCCGGTGCGGCCATCGGTCGTTCACGGCGATTTCAAGCTCGACAACGTGATGCTGGCGCCGGACGATATCGGGCGGATTGTGGGGGTGTTCGATTGGGAGATGAGCGCACTCGGCGATCCGCTGGTGGATGTGGGGATTCTGCTGACCTACTGGACGCCGACGGCGCCGTCCGGTCAGCGCGACGCGCTCACTACCGTGACCGATCGACCGGGCTATTTCACGACCGGCGAAATCGTCGATCGATACGCCGCCCAATCCGGCCGCGACGTCTCCGGTATCCGTTACTATGAGATCTTCGCGGTGTTCAAGATCGCGGTGGTGATTCAACAGATTTACGCGCGGTTTGTGCAGGGACAAACCAGCGATCCGCGCTTCGCAACCTTCGACGCGCGTGTCGCCTATCTCGCCCGCCATGCGGCTGGCCTTGCGGAGAATCGGTCATGACATTCAAGTCGATGACGGCATCGTTGATCATTGCGCAGGCACTGGTAGTCGTGTCCGCACAAGGCAAGAGCACACAGGACGGCGTTTACACCGCCGAGCAGGCCAAGCGCGGCGAGGCGGTCTTCACACGAGCGTGTGCGAGCTGCCATCAGCCGGATCTTTCAGGCGATGGACAGACGCCGGCGCTGGTCGGCAAGGACTTCAACATGGATTGGATCGACACGACCATGGGCGACCTGTACGACCGGACCAAGATCAGCATGCCGGCCGACAAGCCCGGCAGCCTGTCGCCGGCCGAAGTCGCGGACGTCCTGTCGTTCATCCTCAGCAAGGGCGGATTCGCCGCGGGACAGACCGAGTTGCCTTCGGACCCGGCCACGCTCAAAACCATCAAATACGTCGTTGCGAAATAGCGCGTCCGGCCCACCTCGTAACTGAGAAAGCAGGTCGCGGAGTGTCCTCGTCTCTCAATCGGCTCGTGCTCGCGGGTCTGCTCACCGGCGTCACCGACGGCCTTTTCTCCGGCGTACTGAGCGCTTTTTTCTACAACTCGACGGCGACGCGACTGTTTCAGGGCGTAGCGTCTATGCTGATCGGTCCGAAAGCGATTGAGGGCGGGACGCCGACGGCCGCGCTGGGGCTGCTGATGCATTTCGGCGTCGCCTTCGCGTGGTCCGCCGTCTTCATCTTCGTCATGATGCGAATGGACTGGGTGCAGCGCCTGCTGGCCTCGCCTGGCGGCGTCGTGAAGATGGCGATGATCTTCGGTCCGCTGGTGTGGGTCGTGATGTCGTTTGTGGTGATCCCGGCGATGACGCATCGCGCGCCCGTGCTCAACACGCGCTGGCTCACGCAGTTCGTCGGCCACGCCGCGTTCGTCGGCCTGCCGATCGTCTCAGTTGCCAGTTCGGTCGGGGGACGGCCTTAGCCCGTCCCCCTGGCTTCCGCGCCTGAGCGCCAGGTCTGGACCCGTTAAGGGTTCACCGTCTGCGCCAGCGCCATCGTCGCCCACCCCGTGGCCCATGCGCTGATCCACTGATCGCCGCCGTAGGGGAATCCACTGTTGAAGTAAGCCTGGAATTTCGGCGCGCGGCTGCTGACCCGCCACGATCCGTTCGCGTTCTGCGTGCCGAGCAGGTAATGAACACCTCGTTGATAGGCGGCGGAGCCGGTCGCAACACCGCCGGCCTTCGCGAGAACGTAGAGCGATTGACCGGTGGCATAGGCATCGGCGGCGACACCGTCGTGCACGCGCCACGAGCCGTTCGGCAGCTGCTGGGCCAGGATCGCGTCGGTCATTGCTTTGAGTGAAGCGGGATCGGCGCCGGCCCAATACAAGCCGAGCAGTTGCATGTTGCGATCCTCCGCGGTGACGGCCCTGGCTGACGCGAGCCAGCCTCGAGCTTTCGCCACTCTCGCGGCCATTTCGCGCGCGCGGCCAGGAGAGGCGTAGGCCTTGAGCGCGCGGATGCACAGCGCGACGCGGGTGATGTTGCCCTCCGAGGTGGGCGGCCGGTTGCCGATCCCACCGAACAGGTGCCACGAACCATCAGCGGCCTGGCTGGCGGCGAGGTTCGCGACGATCATGTCGCTCATCGGATCGGCCGGAACGTTCTCAGCCGCTCGCGCAGTCAGCGCCGACGCCAGGATCTCGGGGACGCCGATATCCATCCGCTCGAGCAACAGCGGCATGGGCGGACCGTCGGCCAGCATGCCGACGCGGGCGGCGCTGGCTTTCGCATCGACATGAAGTCCCCTGCTGCGCGCCTCGCCGGCGGCCAGACCGGTGGCGTTCTGGTGGTGGCACGACACGCAGCCGCTGACCTCGTAGAACTTCTGACTCGAGGTCTCGAGCAGCGCGAGGCCGCGATCGGCCGCCGTTTTCGGATCGATCGTCGCGGTGGCGCCGGCCTCCGGTTGCGAAGGCGGCATGGCGGTCACGTTGAGCAACTTCAGCGCGACCGGCGTGCCGAGCTTTCGGGCCCAGTCCGCCGCGTTCTCTCCAGCCGCGCTTACGAGGCTCACATCCGCGCCGTGGTCGAGCAACAGCCGAATCACCGCAGCATCCTGATCGGCTCGGGCCACCGCCAACATCAAAGGCGTCATGCTGCGGCCGTCCCTGGCGTTGACGTCGGCGCCGGCTTCGACCAGCGTCCGCACCATGTCCGCTGAGCCGCTGGTTGCCGCCGGATGCAGGAGCGCCACCGACGCCAGCGCGAGCGGGCCGGACTTGGGGTGACCGCCGTCGAAGAGACCTGGCATCAGCGCGACAGGTTTGGCGCTTGCGCCCTTCGCCAGCAGCAGCTTCACCGCCTCCAGATTTCCGTGGTACACCGACGCGAGAATCGGTGTGGAGCCGACGAGGTCGGCGCTGTTGACGTCGAGGCCGGCGTCGAGCATCCGTCGAATGGTCACGAGATCGTTTCCGGCGGTGGCAGCGACGAGCAGCGAGTTGCCGAAAACATCCTTGGTGCGAACGTCGGCGCCCTTCGTAATCAGCAGATCGACCACCTCCGAAGACGAGTCGCCCATCGCTGCCACGAACAGCGCCGTGCGTCCCTGCTTGCTCGCCGCTTTCACGTTGGCGCCGCGAGCCAGCAGCAACCGGACCTTGTCGATATCAGCGACAGACATCATCAGCGCCGTGGTGCCGAATGCGTTCTGCGCGTTGACATCGGCGCCCGCGTCGATGAGCAGCGTCATCGCTTCTGGTGATCCGGCGATCGCGGCCTGCATCAGCGGCGTGCTGCCGAATTCGCCCGGAGTATTCACCGCGCCGGCGGTGGCAACGAGCGTCTTCACACGCGGCAGATCGTTCGCGCGAATCGCGGCGTAGGTATCACCGGGCGGCGCCGCAGCGTGCGGAACGATGGCGGCCGACACCAGGCAGCACACGAGTACGAGCAACCCGCCGGCAAACTCTTTTGTCATCGAGACCTCGAGCGGCATCTTAGTGGAGTTGTCTGTGGTTGTATTCAACTTTCTGCAGAGGAGAGACCAGTTGATTTGCGGGAGATATACTGTCGGTCACCGAACGCATCACGGGAGTTTACGCATGCCGAAGATCCGAACGAGCCATGTTCTTGCGGCGCTGGCGCTGTCCGCCGGCGCGTTGGCGGTTTCTCAATCGCACCTGCACGGTCAGACCACCACAGCGAAAGTGCCGACCTTCAAAGTCGATCCGAGCTGGCCGCTCGAAATGCCCAACCACTGGATCATGGGCGCGGTCACTGGCGTGTTTGTCGACGCCAGGCAGCACGTGTGGGTGACGCACCTGCCCGAAGTCCTCACCGAAGAAGAACTCTACGAAGAACCCTGGAACGTGGCCGGCCTTGACCCCGCCAAACCAAAGCCGGTGCAGATGGGCACCTGCTGTAAAGCCGCGCCGCCGGTTCTGGAATTCGATCAGCAGGGCAAGCTGGTTCAGGGCTGGGGCCAGGGCTCGTTTACGGACTTCACCGACTGGCCGCGCGAGCCGCACGGCATCTTCGTCGATCACAACGACTTCGTCTGGGTCGGCAGCTACAACCGTCATCGCGTGATGAAGTTCACGCGCGAAGGCAAGCACCTGCTGACAATCGGGGAGTACGAGAAGACCGGCGGGTCCGCCGACACCCACCTGCTCGGTGGACCGTCCGGTATCTGGGTCGATCCGGCAAACAACGAGGTTTATATCTCCGACGGTTACCGCAACCGCCGCGTCATCGTCTTCGATGGCGCCACTGGCAAGTACCTGCGTCACTGGGGCGCCTACGGCAAGGTGCCGGACGATACCGAGCGGTTCGACCCGAAGACGATGGTGAGTGGTGCGCTGCCGCAGCAGTTTTCAACGCCGCACGGCATCACCGGTTCGAAGGACGGGAAGATCTACGTCGCGGATCGCCGCGGCAATCGCATCCAGGTGTTCGATCACGCCGGCAAGTTCCTCGCGGAGAAGGTCATCGCGCCTGCAACGCTCTCGTCGGGCTCCGCTTTCGTACCGGTGCTCTCGCCCGATCCGCAGCAGCAGTGGCTGTATGTGGCCGACGGCACTAATCACAAGGTATGGATCCTGCGCCGTTCGGATCTCGAGATCGTCGGGAATTTTGGTCGTGGCGGCCGCCAGGTCGGGCAGATGCTCCGGCCGCACGGGATGAGCATCGACAAGGAGGGCAACCTCTACGTCGGCGAAGCCTCGACCGGGCGCCGGGTCCAGAAGTTCACGCTGCAGAAGTAGTCGGGCGTCACTTCCGTTCCTCGAACCGCGCCCCCTGCAGGATGTTCGGCAGCGCGTGATTCCCCTCGTGGCACGCATACTCGAAGATCCGATCGTCGGTCTTCGACATCTCGATCGCCGCGGTCCATGGCCGCGTGAACGTCTCCGGATCGTCCACCGTGAATTCGTACCGCAGTGTGGTGGGATTGACGCGGCTGAAGCGTTCGACCAGATGCAGCGCCGCTCCGGTGCCGCGGAAGTTGGTCTTGTCGGTGAAGTTGGTGGTGTCCACGATCAGCGTGCCACCTTCCCAGCGTCCGCGTGAATCACCGAGCCACTGACGAATCGCTGCCGGCAGGTGTGGCCGGCCATCGGTGGGTATGACCCTCGCGTCGTGAATCATTTCGGTGTACACGACCACGGCATCGCGAGTCTGGAATATCTGCAGGTAGTTGTTGTAGGGACCGAGCGCGATTGGCGGTCCGGCGTTGAAGGCGAGGCAGCGCTCCTGCAGCGACCGATTCTCCGGTCCGTCCGCGGGATGATCGCGTTGGTCAGCGTTCCGCGCCGCGCCCCTGGCGCGAGCGGCCGCCGTCAACGGCGGCACGCGGCCGTCCGCCGGATCGATCAGCCACGAGGTCGGCTTCTTTCCGTCGAGCGTGCCGACGCTGGTGCCCCGCTCGAACCAGAATTCGGCGACGCCGCGAGCCGCATCAACTGCGGCCCCGCCATCGCGTCGGTCGCGATCGTTGCGGCTAATCTGATCGGCCTCGAATGCCGCTGCCTGAGCGTCGGTGAAGAACGGCTGGGTGGCGAGGTCCGCGGGCCGCTCGAACGGCGTCAGCGTCGCGAAGCTCCAAACGCCCGTGAGGTCGGACGGCAGAGCGGCCGACGATGCCCGCGACTGACCGTGCAGCGACACAATCGCCAGCATCAGCACGCCGAGCGAAGCGAGCAGGCGAAGCGCCACTGTTTCAGTTTAGCGTGGCTTCAGACGATCGAGCGAGTGTTGCGCGAACAAAACCACGGAGAAGACACAAAAACCACAGAGACCGAGTCACAGGAAGTTCGGTCCCCGCACCAAAGCTGTCAGGGTGCTATCGACCTCGAACGATTCGACGGCCACGGCCAGCCCGCTGACCGTGGGAGCAGGTGAATCGAGGCACGGAACTCAGTGGTGGACCGTCTAGACCGCGAGCAGGCGCTCGATCTTCTCCATCACGGTGGGCCAGCGATATTCGCGATTCACGTAGGCGAGGCCCTGACGGCCGAGTTCGGCAGCCGCGGCCGGGTGACCGAGCAGGTAGTCGAGCGCCGCAGAGAACTCGATCGCATTGCCGTAGTACAAGCCGCCGTCCGCGCGCGCGACCTGGCCGCGCAGCACCTTGCACCGGGCGTTCACCAGCGCCGGCAGCCCGTGATTCCACGCCTCGAGCAGGACCATACTCAGACTCTCGAACGGCGACGGCATCATCAGCGCACGCGCACGCGACAGCAGCGCTTCGCGCACCTCGTGCTCGACGAAGCCGAGCGCGCGAATCGACGGGTGATCAGGAATCGGCATCGACGAAGGACCGGCCATCACCAGCTGCACGGCACGGCCGCCGCCTTCGACGTAGCGCAGGAAATGCCGGATCAGCGCGTCGCACCCTTTGTTGGGATCGATCCGTCCGAGATACAGCACAAACGGATCGCTCAGCCCCAGCGGATCGAGGCACGAACGATCCGGCGCATCCACGACCGCGTCGAGCCCGCAGCCGATGATTTCCGACGGCTTTCCTGGCGGCAGCCGCATCTCCACCAGTTCCTGCTCTTCGGGCGTCAGGTACAGCAATCCGCGCGGCAGCGCGAAGTAACGCTCGAGAACGTCCACATGGATCAGCGGATCCTCCTCCGCCGTCGGCACCAGGATGGCGCGGCCGGCGACGATCGGCAGACCGAAGTAGGCGTCGTAGTAGCGATACGACCAGAACAAGACGCGGTCGTAATCGTCGCCATGATGGCGCAGATGCTCGAGCAGCGCCGGAACATCAGGTCCATTCTCGCGGAACCACTGCTCCTGCTCCTCCGGCGTGGCGCGATCGGCGAACACACGATCGCTGATGTCCATGAAGCGGTGCAGGTGACGAGGCTGATCCACCGGAAAGCGCACCACGCGCAGCGCGCCGACCCGCGACTCTCCCGCCGGATAGTGATTCTTCCAGGTGATGTGATCCTTCGCACAGGTCGTGAGGATGGTGACGTCGTGACGTCCGCTCAGGTGGTCGGCAATCAGCCGACAGTGCCCCTCGGAGCCGCCGGCGATGTCCGACCCGAATCGATGAATCACGCACGCGATTTTCATGCTGGGAGAGATTGGTCCTTAGGGCTTGGTTCTTGGGGCTTGGTCCGTACCTAGTCCTTGGTCCGTCCTTCGTCCGCGGTCCATGGTGCGCGGCTCAGGGACTATGGACCAAGGACGGACCTGGGACTTAGTACGGACCAAGCCCGAAGAACCAAGCCCCAAGGACCAATCTTAGCCCCGCTCCGCCAGGTCGCGGCGAAGACGGGCGTTGTCGAGCGCAAGCTCCTCGATGCACGCGAACAGAACGCGATTGAGGTGCTGCTGACGTCGGAAGTTGTCCTGGCTGTACTCGAACAACCAGCGCGTCATCGGCAGCAGGATCCTGCGCTTGATCGCCAGGATGAAGCGCCCCGCCTGCGGACGATGGCTGGAGAGTGCGAGATCGGTGCGGAGCTGCCAGTCGACGTCGGCGTCGAGCAGTTCCGGCAGCAGCAGCGCGTCGAGATTCCGCTCGTCAACCGCGCGGCCAAGCAGGGCGCGGACCGACTCGAAGACCTGCTCGTCCTGGTAGTCGGCGGCGCCGCCGCGCTTGATCAGGTGACGCCTGAGCCGTGATCGCACGTCCTGATCGATGTCGCCCATGACGGCGGAGACGCGGAGCTTCGGCTCGGACATGCCGCAAGTTTACTTCGCCGAAAACGCCAGTAGGACGTTTCCCGCCATCCCTTTCCACAGCGAGTAGCCGGAATTGGTGATGAGCAGCCCGTCGGCGATCGCCGGCCCGGCGGCGTCGATGGAACCGCCCTTGGCCGGCACGTGGTTGACGGTCTCGTAGTCGTGCGCGGTGTTGTAATCCCAGATGATGCTGCCGTCAGCGGTCGAGAACGCGCGCATGTGGCCGTCCACCGAGCCTGAAAACACCACGCCGGGGATGACCGACACCGGCGCCGACTGGGCGCCCGAGCAGCCGCGCCCGCTGTTGCAATCCAGCTTCGGCGCCGGCGCCTTCCAGATCTGCTCGCCGGTGTCGAGCTTCAACGCGAACAGTCCGCCGGCTTCGTTCGCGGCGGCGAGCACGTCGGACACCGGGATGTAGGCCGCCTTGTCGTCAGCCGCGGATCCCCACTCGATGCCTCCCAGCGCCCCGCCCCTGCCCGCCTTGTACTGCCAGACGGTCGCGCCTTCGCGATCGGGATCCATGCCCCAGACGATGCCCGACTTCTGCCCCGTGACCAGGATGCGCTTGCCGCCGGGGAGCGTCCGCAGGATCGGCGAGTTGCCGAAGTCGAAATCCGGACCGAGTTCCTTCGGGCAGTTCTCGTTGTCCGGCCGGCACCCGACCAGGTACGCGTCCGCCGAGGTCGCCTGATTCCACCAGAGGATCTTGCCGGTCTTGAGGTCCATCGCCATGACCGAATCGCTGGTCGGGACGGCCGGACCGGTGTACGAGTTACCTGTGCCGATGTAGAGCGCGCCGCGCTTCTCGTCGATTGTGGGCGAATTCCACACCGATGCGCCCGCCGGGCCGAACAGCGGTGTGCCCGCGCTGTTCTTGCCGGTCTGCTGCGGCTGTTCCTTGATGGTGTAGCTCTTCCAGATTTGATCGCCGGTGGTCGCGTCGAGCGAGACCACGCTGCCGCGGAACGTGCAGCATTCGTATTTCGGCTGAGCCGCCGGCACTTCCTCGATCGAAGAAACCGGAACGTAGAGGCGGCCGTTGTGCAGAGTCGGAGTACCGGTCACGCGTGCAAACGCGTGCGGATCGACCTTCTTCTTCCAGATCACCTGACCGGTGTTCGCGTCGAGCGCGTAGGCGTTAGCTTTTTGATCGCCGATGAACAACGCGACGCGCGAGCCGGAGCGGCCGACGCTTGGCGCAGCGCGAACACCGCCATCAGCCTTGAACGACCAGTAGGTGCAGCCGGTCGACGCGTCGAGGGCGTAGACACTGCCCGCGTCGCTGCCGACGAAGACGCGTCCGGCGAAGATCACCGGGTTGCCGTAGGCCTGGGTCCCGCCAGGAAATCCAAACGCCCATTTCAGCTGCAGTTTCGGCACGTCCTCGGCCGTCATCCCCGGCTTGGGCTGGTAGCGGGAGTTGCTCGAGTCGACGCCGAAACCGTTCCACTGCGCTTTCGAATTCACCGCAATCGCGGCGGGCTTGGCCTTGCACAGCCCCGCGTCCGCCGGATCGGGCGTCGTGATCAACGGCTTGCCGGAGAGGTACTCGGCCAGCGCGCGTTTTTCAGCGGCACTGACCTGAATCGCCATCACCGCCATGCTGCCGGTGGTGATGGTCGCGAGAATCGATTCGGGCGTCCGCTCCCGAAGCGCGGCCTTGGGCGGCGTCCGCCCGGTCGGCTGATCGTGACAGTTCGCGCAGTTGTTCTGATAGGCGGTGGCCGGATCGGTGCCTTGCGCGGAGACCGTCCGGCTGAAGCCGGACGCTACTATCGCGGCGAGCACCACGCATCCCGCACCTAGCACCGCTCTCACTGCTTCTTCGCCGTGAACGTCCCCTCGCCGAGTCCGACGATCTCGACTTTGCCCTTCATCGAGTCCTTGGCGTCCACGCCGCCGGTGTAGATGCAATTGAGCGCCGTGCCCTGCACGTCGACGGTGAACTTCAACTGCATGTCGTTCCCCTTGGCGGTGCCGGTGATGTCAGCCTCGCCCAGTTGCCCCGAGTAGTGGCCGGTCAGCTTCTCGCCGTCCTGTTTCAACGTGATTGTCGGCGTTCCCGAGCCCGCACCGGTTTCGACGGTAAAGAGCCACTTGCCGGTGAGATCCACCTTGGCCTGTCCGGCGGAGGCCAATGACGCACATAGCAACGCGATCGCGGACATCGCGATGACGGACGACGCACTACTGATGATGGTTTTCATGCCTGACTCCTATCGTTGACGAATGACGTTCAGTTCCGGGAGCCCGGCATCTGCCTGGCTCCACGCTTTCACCGCCAGCGCAAACTCGGCGGCCATGGTCGCGCGATCGCTGCGGTAAGCCGCTGACGAATTACGTTCGCCGGTTCATCCAGCCGCGGATCGCTTGGGCAAACGGCGCGGAGCATATCCCGCGCCGATCACGATGTCTACAGAAAGATGAGGTGATGCGATTACTTGATGCCGCCGAGGCAGAGATATTTGATCTCGAGGAACTCTTCGAGTCCGTACTTCGATCCTTCGCGTCCGAGGCCGGACTCCTTCACGCCGCCAAACGGCGCCACTTCGGTCGAA
>DASXIR010000313.1:0-19073 GCA_036497895.1 Vicinamibacterales bacterium
TCGGGCGACGGTGGCGCGGCGATCGATGCTCAGCTGAATCACCCTCGCGGCCTGGCGTTCGACGCGCTCGGCAACCTGTTCATCGCTGACACGGGCAACCATGTCGTTCGACGCGTCGATACCGGCGGAACGATCACCACGTTTGCAGGCAGCGGCACGCCGGGATTTTCGGGCGATGGTGGCGCGGCGACCAATGCGCGCCTGTTCATGCCGACGGGCGTTCTCGTCACTGCATCTGGCGATCTTGTCATCGCCGACACCTCGAATCACCGTGTGCGTCTCGTCGATTTCCATTCCGGCGTGATCTCGACCATCGCCGGAACCGGATCGGCCGGCCATTCTGGCGACTCCGCCGCCGCGACAACGGCGACGCTGGCCTATCCGCTCGGCGTCGCTCAGGCGATCAGTGGCGCGCTGTTGATTGCTGATTCGCAGAACAACCGCGTTCGCTCTGTGTCCCAGTCGGTGATCACGACACTCGCGCAGACCGGCCCCGACTACTCCGGCAACGGCGCACCCGGCGGCAATGCGGTCAATCAGCCGCTCGCCGTCGTGTTCGACAAGAGCGGCAACCTCTTCTTCACGGACACCGGCAACGCGCGGGTCCGGCGTGTTGATGTCACGACTCACGCCGTCACGACGGTGGTGGGCAGCGGTGTTCCCGGCTATGGCGGCGACAACGGTCCCGCGGTAACCGCAATGTTGAACTGCCCGACCGCGCTGACCTTCGATAAGAACGGCGTCCTGTTCGTCGCCGACGGCTGCGCGAACACGGTCCGGAGAGTCGTGCCTGGAGTGGACGGGCTCGTGACCGGCGCCATGGACGAGATCATCACCACACACGCTGGTACTGGCGCCCGTTACGGTGCGAGCGACGGCGATGGCGGGCCGGCAACGTCGGCGCGGCTCGCGAATCCGGTCGGGCTCGCGATCGACAGTACCGGGAAGCTGTACATCGGCGAGCTCGATGCCTTCGACATCCGCACAGTCGATCCCGGCGGCACGATTTCCATGGCGTTGGGCGAATTGTTCCCGACCGGGCTGGTGATCGATCCGAAGTATGACGCGTTGATCGCGTCCAGTTCGGAGGAAAGCGATCTCGAGTGCGGTGGATTTCAGATCGTGCGTCAGGGCAATCTCGGGCTGCCCGTCGGTGCCGGCGGTTCCGCGCTCGATGCGGGCGCGCGCCTGTATCTGAGCGACGACCGGTCGCTGCAATCGGTGTATCGGCTGGCGTTCACCGGAGGCGACATCTGCGACGGAACCCAGGATGGACTCCAGGTGTCCTTCGTGGCCGGCACCGGCCAGGGCGTGATCGGTTACTCCGGCGATGGCGGGCTCGCGACGGCCGCGACATTCAACAGCCCGGAGGGCGTGGCGATCGATCCCGCCGGAAATCTGGTGATTGCCGATGCCGGCAACAACGTGATTCGCCGCGTGCAGCAGCCGTCGATCGTCGTCGGTGTGGACGTGTCGAGCGTCGATTTCGGCATTCGGGGATTGCTGGCGGCCTCGCCATCGACGGTTGTCACCGCGACGGCAACCGGATCGGCAGCGGCGACCTTCACCGCGGCCACACTCTCCGGGGCCAATCCGGGCGATTTCATCATCACCTCTGACGCGTGCGTCGGTGCGGTCGTCGCGGTGAACGCCACGTGCCAGGTGAAAGTCAGTTTCCGGCCGACCGGACTTGGCCCGCGGACCGCGACCCTTCAAGTCAACGACAACGCTTCAGGCGCGCCGCAGCTGGTTTCACTGATGGGCGTCGGCGCCAGCCTCACGGTCGCGCCACTGACGATTTCATTCGGGCCACTGACGGTGGGGATCGCGTCAGCGCCCACGTCAGTGACCGTGACCAACGGCACCGCGACCGTCACGACCGTGCTGTCGCTGGTGTTCTCGGGCACGAACGCCAGCGACTTCGCCACCGCGTCGGATACCTGCACCGGTGCGGTGCTCACGGCACAGACGTCGTGCACGTTCAACGTCACCTTCGCGCCGCAGGACGTCGGCCCGCGGGCCGCGACGCTCAACGTCTCCTCCACCGCTGCCGACTCGCCGCAGGCGATCGGTCTGAGTGGAACCGGAATTCCGGCGTTTCCGGCGGTCCAACTGGCGCCTGCTTCGATCGCTTTCCCCGTCACCACGGTGGGATCCAAATCGACGAGCGTCGCCGTGACGGTCAACAGCACCGGCACCGCACCCTTGGCGTTGAACAGCCTCGCATTGGTCGGCAATCAACCTGGCGATTTCACGATCGCGGGCGGCACGTGTGTGACGCCACAGTCGCTGGCGCCAGGTCAGTCATGCACGGCCCTGATCGTGTTCGCGCCTCAGACCTCCTGCAACTCGACCGCGTCGCTGTCAGTCGCGGACAACTTGCCGGGAAGCCCGCAGTCAGTCGCGCTCACAGGTGTCGGAGTGAACCGTGCCGGAGCGCCGTTTACAACCGCTTTGTTCTGTACGTCGCACGCTGCGCAGCCGCACGAGATGGCGGCGGCGCCGGATGGCCGGGTATGGTTCGACGAAGGCGGCTCCGCCTTTGCACCGCCCGCGCTTGGTAACGTTTCGGCGACCCAGGGCGTGAAAGAGAATCCGGGCGCGATCGATACGCCGGACAAGGTCACTGGCCTTGCCTTCACCCCAGACGGGTCGCACGCATACCTCGAGTCAGAACTCAACGTCGGTAACTGGATCTCGCTGGTGAATCCAGCCGGCACCAAGGTCAAGAGCCCGACGGCGTTTCCGTTTTCGGTGATCGCGGGACCGGATTACGGATTCTGGGAGGCTCACGATTTCTCGTGCGGCGATTTCGCGCTCTTGACCGACTTTTCTCCGAACGGCAAGACGTCCGACTACACGCCGACGTCCGCCTGGATCTACGCGAATGCCAGTCAACATTTCTGTGTGAACACGAGCTCGATCGCGCCGGGTCCTGACGGGACCATGTGGTTGGGGATTACCGCTGATTCCGGCGGCGTCAACGCACTCCATGCCACCTCGCCGAACGGCTTCATCCGCGTCGCGCCCGACGGCACGTTCGTCGATTTCACGCCTGACGTGCAGACGACGGGAACGACGCTCGGCAGCGACGGTAACTTCTACGCCCTCTTCAAGACCATCGGCGCCTGCAACATCGAGAAAATCGATGCGGCGGGCAAGCGCACGACGATCACAATCGACTCCAACCTGGCCATACCGGACTGCCAGACAATCGTTGCCGGCCCTGACAAGCGGCTCTGGATGGTCGGCGATAGCGGCTTCTCCGTCGGCTTTGTCAGCGCTCTGATTGCATGGGATCCCGCAACCGGCGCGATCAGCACGTATCCCGCGCCTGCGGCGCTGTATCTCACCGCCGGACCGGACGAGGGTATCTGGTTCGACGCACTGCCGAGCGCGGTTGGCCGGCTGGACATCGGTGGCGGCCCATCACGCGCATTTCTGATGCCGCAGGTCCTGAGCTTCCAGGGCCCGACAACTGGTGCGACATCTGCCGCGAAAGCCGTAACGCTCTACAGCACCGGCACCGCGCCACTCGACATCTCGAGCGTCACCATCGGCGGGGCTGAGCCAGCGGAATTCCTCATCCAGGACGACTGCGGCGGAAAGAGCATCGCTCCAGGGGCGTCGTGCACGGTGATGGTGGCATCACGTTCGACCAAGCCCGGTAACCACCTCGCCACCCTGGTGATCAACGACAACGACGTCTTCTCTCCGCAGACGGTGCGGCTGACAGAGTTCACCGATCCGCCATCACCGAGCGTTGCGCCGCCCTCGCTCTCTTTCCCCACGACAAACGTGGGCCAGCAGAGCGCGCCCGCGAAACTGACGCTGCTCAATCCGATGGATCGAGCGCTTGCGGTCAATTTCGTCTCGATCGACGGCACCAACGGCAACGACTTCAAGAAGATCACGGACACGTGTTCGGGCATTATCGTCCCTGCCGGTGGCACCTGTACGGTGACGATCAGCTTCGCGCCGACCGCAACGGGAACGCGAACAGCGATCGCCACGTTCAACGACGCGGCGAACCCGCCGACGCAGACAGTGCCGTTGACAGGCGGCGGAAGTGCGCCGAGCGGCGGCGGTGGGACCACGTCGGGACCATGCGCCTGCTCGAAGACGGGACTCTTTGTTGACCCGGCCGTTGTGACGCCGGCCAACACAGTGACGTCGCCCAACGGCGGATTGTTCACGCTGACCACGAGCCCATCGGTCAATGGACAAAGCGTCGTGCTCACGATCAAGAGCGCAACGCAGACGGTCGCTACGTTCTCGGTTGCGGACGCGGTGTTCCCGGTGACACCGCCAACCGCATCGCCGGACAACGTCGCCTGGGGTTTCAGCCCGGACGGAAACGGATTCGCCGTCCATTTCGAGTCGACCAGCACGCAGTCCGACAACATCTGGCTATACGACTTGACCGTGCCGTCCGACGTTCCAGCGTGGAAATCCGATTCGATTCCACTCAATACCGCACCAGGTGGAACCGCGGCCGGGCCAGCCGGCTCGATCGCATTCAGCCCGCACGGGAACTACCTGATCGCCACGCAGCTCCAGTCCGACTCGTCGACGTCGGAACAGCAGGTGTTTCTTGCGGTCGTTTCGTCGAAAGGCGTGAGGGTCTGGTCTGACAATTGGACGCCGAGCGCCGCGGCTGGCGGATCCGACATCTCGGGCGGCGCGGACACCAAGGCCGGGTCGGCGTTCTGGGGCTTCAGTCCCGACGATCGAAGCTTCACATATGTGAGGCGCGTCCAGGACGGCAGCACGACGCTCGAGCTGAGGAACCTGTCCACGCAGTCGGTGGTCCAGTCGCTGCCGTTCGATCCTGCGTCAGCATTGGCGAGCTACGTGCAGTTCTCGCCCTGCGGCGACGTGCTCGCGGTTCTCGAGCAGCAGACATCCTCAACGACCGGCAACCCTGTGTCGCTCACGCTGTACCAGACCGCCGCAGCCGGTGCGCCCGTCGCAACTCAATCGGGCCTGCCCACAGGGACGGCCACTCTGACGGCGACTCCAACGGAATTCGACGTCACCTTCGACAACTGGACCGGAAACCCGTTCCTGGCGCCGAACACAGCGGCCGCCGGCTGTGCGCCGCCGACGACGACGGGAAACGCCGGCGGATCGGCTGCGCTTCAAGCGCCAGTGTTCGATCCCAAAACGCAGACGCCTGCGAACCTCGTCATCGGAGGTCAGACCTACACATTCACGTTCACCGCGACGGGCTCTCCGGCGCCCACGTTTGTGTTGAATAGCGGGGATGTCCTGCCGGTGTTTGTATCGATCGATGCGAACAGCGGAGAGCTCAGCGTGGTGCCGCCGCTTGACGTCACACCCGGATCAATCACGTTCACAGTCGTGGCGACGAACCCCGGCGACGTCACGAAGTTCGCCCTGCTCGGGCCGTTCACAATCAACGTGACGCCACCATCAACGCCGCCGCCTGCAAACGATGGAAGCAGCGGGCCGTACACACCTGACGTTGACGCGTCAGCGTTCGAACCGGGGGCGCCGCTGGCGAC
This sequence comes from Vicinamibacterales bacterium, assembly GCA_036497895.1. GTDB lineage: Bacteria > Acidobacteriota > Vicinamibacteria > Vicinamibacterales > CAVVIG01 > CAVQFC01. The sequence goes on from DASXIR010000313.1 coordinate 5,529, forward strand.
GCCAGTCGTGTTCGAACAGACCCAAGGTGGATCGCAGGCGCCCGCCGCCACCACTCTGCTGCTCCCGAACGGACGCGGCCAGATTCAGCTGCCGCCCGACGTGACGCCGGCGTTGTCCACCTTTACTTACACAGAAACCGACACGCCCACTGCTGCGATCGGTCCGCTCGGGTTCGTGGGACTCGATTTCACACTGAATGCCGTCGACGCCGTCAGCGGCGCCGCCGTCCTTTCGCTGACCGATTCGCCGTTCGCCACCATCGCGCTGCAGGACTCCGACATGAAGAGCGCGAGGATTCGCGACCTCTCGACGCTAGGCTTGTACTGGTGGAGTGGCACCGCATGGGTGAACCAGCTGCCCTGCGCCGGTTGCGTCGTCGACGCTAACGCACTCACGCTGTCCGTGTCGCTGCAACACCTCGGCGAGTACATGCTGGCTGCGGTGTTGCCGCCGGCTCCGGTGTTGACCATCACGCCGGCCGCGATTCACGGCACCGCCGGCGTCTCGATCACAACCGCAGTCGCCAGCTTTGTGCCGGCGAGCCCGCTCGACACGCTCAGCCAGTACGCCGCGCTGATAGCGTGGGGCGACGGTCAGGTTTCGGCGGCGGCACTTGGCTCGAACAGCAGCGGCACCTTCATCGTCTCGGGAACGCACACGTGGGTGGCGAGCGGCAACTATCCGGTCACCGTCACGGTGTTCAGCGGAAACGCGTCCTGGACCGGTCAGGCGACCGCGGTCGTCACGGCGGTATCAGCGCCGCCGCAATTCACGGCCGCCGCGCCACCGCTCGCAGCGAACGTGGGATCCCCGTACACCTATGCGTTCGCGGCGAGCGGCGTTCCCGCTCCGACATTCGCGCTGGCCGCCGGTGCGCCCACATGGCTGTCGATTGGCGCGAGCAACGGCGTCGCGAGCGGCACGCCTCCATCAGGCACGACCAGCTTCGTCTACAGCGTCGTCGCGGCCAACGGTGTGAGTCCGAACGCGATGGCGGGGCCGTTCACGGTCACCGTCGCGCCGGTATCGGCGTCGCCGAAATTCACCGCCGCCGCCCCACCGCTCGCAGCGAACGTGGGCTCCCCGTACACCTATGCGTTCGCGGCGAGCGGCGTTCCCGCTCCGACATTCACGCTGGCCGCCGGTGCGCCAGCATGGCTGTCGATTGGCGCGAGCAGCGGCGTCGTGAGCGGCACGCCTCCATCAGGCACGGCCAGCTTCGTCTACAGCGTCGTCGCGGCCAACGGCGTGAGTCCGAACGCAACCGCGGGGCCGTTCACGGTGACCGTCGCTGCAACCACAAAGACGTCCGCCGACGTTGCCGTGACCATCAGTGGCCCCGCGACCGCGACGAAAGCCTCGACCGTCACCTACACCGTCGTGCTCTCGAACAACGGGCCGTCCAGCGCGACCAATGCCCTGGTCGTGGTCGGCGTTGGTCCGAATGCCTCGTTCGTCTCGGCAGTCCCCAACCCGCAGGTGAATCTGCCCGACTTGTGGACGTGGTCCGTGCCGGCGGTGGCGGCCGGTCAGTCGACGACCTTCACGCTGAAAGTGAAGCTAACAAAGGCCGGAACCATCGTCGCGGCAACCGTCGCGGGATCGGAGACGCGCGACCCGAAGCTTGGCAACAACGCTGCCGCGCTTCAGACGATCGTCAAGTAGGCTTCCTGCAGAACCGCCCAAATCGTCGGCGCCATCGTCAATAACGATGGACAGCCGACGATTTCGGGTCTAGATTTCGGCGTCCGGCTCTGAAACCTGGAAGGCGCTTGATGTTTCGGACCTCGATGTTCGCGGCGGCGATGCTGTCGGTGGCGCTCGTCGCCAGCGCCCAGGTCGCTCCCACGCCTCCCGCGCGAGATGGCGGCCAGCCAGCGCGTGAGGGACCGAGCCCGTCCGGCACCGCCACGATCCGCGGCCGGGCGATCGATGCCGCGAGCGGACACGGTTTGTCGCGCGTCGAAATGCGCGCCGGCCCGAACGCAGGACAGGCCAACGGCCGCGTCGTCCTGACCGACGGCGACGGCCGTTACGAGATCAAGGGTCTGCCGGCTGGTACCTACACGATCATCGCCAGCAAGCCGAACTACGTACGGACATCCTGGGGAGAAGCGCGCGTCGAAGGGCCCGGCAAAAGGATTCCGCTCGCCGACGGCCAGCTGCTCGAGAACATCGACGTAAAGCTGCTGCGCTCGGGGGCAGTGAGAGGCCGAATCGTCGACGAGTTCGGCGAAGTCGTCACTGACGTCAGCGTATCGGCGATGCAGTACCGATATCAGGCGGGTTCACGCATGCTGACGGCGGTCGGGCGCACCGGCTCGACCAACGACATCGGCGAATACAAGATTTACGGCCTCAGTCCGGGCGAGTATTACATCTCCGCGACTCTGCGAAATGGTGCGATCGGGCCCGCGAACGACAGCGCAGACCGATCCGGGTACGCGGCAACCTACTTTCCCGGCACCGGCAACATCGCCGGCGCGCAGCGGCTGACGATCGCTGCCGGTCAGACGCTCACCGGCATCGACCTGTCACTGCTGCCGGTTCGAACCGCGCGTGTCAGCGGCGTGGCGTTCGACGACCGCGGCCGGCCGCTCGTCAAGGTCACGATTGTCGGCATGCAACGTATCGGATTCAGCATGCGGAGTAGCAGCGTCGCAGTGACGGGAGCGGACGGATCGTTCGTGGTGGCGGGGCTAACTCCCGGCGAGTACCAGCTGCGTGCGATCAACGGAGCAGGGCCTGGCGCGCCGGAGGCTACAGCGGTGGTCAACATCGACGGCAGCGACATCACCGACCTGCAGCTGACGGTGACGAAGCCGTCGACGCTCAGCGGACGGGTGACGTTCGCGGATGGCGGCGGCGCGCCGCCCAAAGCGTCAACGATTCATGTGACGGCGATGCGGACTGAGCCGATGATGTTCGGGCCACCGGGAAATGCAACGGTGAAAGATGATCTGACATTCGAAATGTCCGTCGCCGCCGGACACGTGTTCGTCCGTTCGCCAACCGGCCCGAACTGGCGACTGGGACGCGTGCTGCTCGGCGACGCAGACGTCACCGACACCGGCATCGACGTCCCGGTCAACGCCGCCATCCCGAACATCGTGATCGAGCTGACGGATCACATTTACCCCATCAGTGGACGAGTGACCGACGCCGACGGCAATGTCGTCCGCGACTGCGACGTGATCGTATTTGGCAAGGACCCAGGCGGTTGGACACCAGGCACGCGCTTCGTGGCCAGGATGCGTCCTGGTGGGGACGACCTGTATCACGGACGGATGCCGGCCGGGGACTACTACGCGGTCGCGATGACCGACGTACCTCCGAACGCATGGACCGACTCCGAATTTCTGGGGCGCATCCGCGAATCGGCGACGACGTTTTCGTTGATCGCCGGAACACCGGCCGTGATCAACCTGCCGGTTTCTCCGGCTCCGGTGTTTTGAGGCGAGGGCGCCCATGAAAACGACCTCCACATGCGCGGCCGCCATGGCTCTCGTCGTGTTCAGCGCGGTGCCGGCATCTGCGCAGGGTGCCGGCGCTGCTACTCCCGGTACTGTTCCGACGACGCTCTCCACCCAGCAGCGGCCAGCGGCGCCGGGGAACGATCCTGGTGGCGCCCCCGCGACCTCCGTGGGCACAGCAACCATGCGCGGCCACATATTCGCCGCCGACTCCGGCCAGCCGCTCCGGAAGGCACTGGTCAGGATTTTCGCCGGCGAGATCAACGAAAACCGATCGACCACCACCGACACCGACGGCAAGTACGAATTCACGGCGGTGCGCGCGGGCCGCTACACCGTCACTGCGGCCAAGGGCAGCTTCGTGAGCCTTTCCTACGGACAACTTCGTCCGTTCGACGCCGGTAAACCACTCGAGATCCTCGACGGTCAGACCGTCGAGCGCCTTGACGTCGCGCTGCCGCGAGGAAGTGTCGTCACCGGCCGCATCCTCGACGAATACGGCGAGCCGATGCCCGAGGTGCAGATCGCGTTGCAGACGTATCGGTTCGTGCAGGGGAAGCGGCGGCTGGTTCCGGCCGGGCGGCGCGCGTCCACCGACGACATGGGCGAATTCCGCTTGTTCGGCATGCCGCCCGGGCAGTACATCCTGAGCGCGACGTGGATTCACAACAACATCGGATCCAATGCCGCTCCCGCGGACAACACGGCTTATGCACCGGTTTACTTCCCCGGTACCAACACACCCGCTCAGGCGCAACGTCTGACACTCGCCGTCGGCCAGCAGCTGGACGAGGTCGTGATGGCGATGCGGCCGGTGAAGGCGACGCGTATCAGCGGCTCCGTGACAACGTCCGACGGGAAGCCGTTCGCAGGCATGCTGTTGGTGTCCCAGAACGACACCAGCGGATTCGAGATGCAGTCGGCAGCGCCGATTCGTCCTGATGGAAAATTCGAGCTCGCGGGACTTGCGCCAGGTGAGTACGCGCTGCTGGCGCAGGCGCGCGGCGGTCCGAACGACAACCCGGAAACGGCAACCGAACGGGTGACAGCTGCCGGTGAAGACATCTCCGACTTGCACCTCGTGGCGAACCGGGCGTCGGTGGTCGCGGGACGATTTGTCGTGGATCCGGCAGCGGCGGGCACACCGCCGACGCTGTCGATTTTTGCGACGACGATGGATGGCTCCACGCCCTTCGGTCGCAGTATGAGCGCGCGAGCCAACGACGATGGCACGTTCGAGTTGAAGCTGTCGCCGGGCCGGACGCGGTTGTCGCTCTCGGGATCCCCAGCGGGCTGGGCGATCCGATCTATCCACCTGAACAGCGTTGAGGTCACCGACACAGGGATCGAGGTCAAGGCGAATCAGGACGTGAGCGGCGTCGAAGTCGAGGTGACGAACCGGATGACGTCGCTCTCGGGACTCGTGACCAACGCGCGCGGAGAGCCCGCGAAGGACTACGCCGTGGTCGCGTTCGCGCGCGACCGCACGCGATGGACGGGTGTGTCGCGCTATCAGATGACGGGGCGTCCCGACCAGGACGGGCGGTTCAAGATCACCGGCCTCCCATCCGGCGACTACTACGCGGTCGCGCTCGAATCAATCGAGCCCGGCGCCACCGGCGATCCCGACTTTCTCGAAAGCATCCGTACCAGCGCGACGATGTTCTCGCTCAACGAGGCGGAAACCAAGTCGCTCGACCTCAAGCTCGCCACCACGCCCTGAGATTGGCATCCGAGACACTGAGTCAATTGACCACAGAGAGGTACTCTTTTTCAGGTGATTTGAGCCACAGCCGGTGATCCCTGTGACTCCGTGCCTCTCTAGTGAATCGTTTCTCCACTCTGAAATCAAAAGGCATCCGCGTGCCAATAGAGAGTCTCGGGCTCCGCGAGGCTGATAGCGGCAACGGCGGCGTCTGTCAGCGGCTTCACCATCATCACTTCCGCTGAGGGCTCGCGGCCGATGATCGTCACCTGCGGCGGCACGAAGCTGTCGGGCAGCCACGCCACGATAGCAGGGCGGCGCTCGGCCGGGGCTCGAGCGATCAGCACCTGCAACAGCGCACCGACGCGCGCCCCCGTGACGTCGCGATCGCCGCATTCCTCGATCGTCCACGTGCTCCCGGTCACGCTGATGACGATGTAGGCGGCGGCGGTGGTGCCCTCTTCGGCGATGAAGAAATGCAATTCGCGGGCGCCTGCCGGACCAAGACCGGCCAGCAAACGCTTCTTGGCGATCGCGTATTCGATCAGATCCTCGTCACGGTCGAGATGAAAGCGAAACGCGGCCGCGCGCGTCTTTCCCATCGCCACTATCGCCTGAAGGTCCCGCCGTTCTCCACCGCGCACCATCGTCGCGGGCGCACCGTAACGGGTGGACTCGGTCACCCGAAGGGTGCGGTTCGTCGTCGCGATTGTCGAAAAGCCGAGATTCGCGTAGTACGCCGGGCCGATCTCTGAAAACAGCAGCGCCAGATCGGCGCCCTCCGATGCGACGCGCTCGAGTGCGCGCTCGACGAGCTCGCGCGCGGCGCCCTTTCCGCGATGCGCCGGCTGGGTGAACACCGCGCCTAGTCCGGCGACGCGAACCGGGCGGGAGTCGAGCACGGCGTCGAACAGATACACTTTAGCGCTCGCTAGCACCTCGCCGTTCTGGGTCAGCGCGAGACGGCTGAGACGACGCTGCCCCCAGGCGGTCCGGCGCTGCGCCACGTAAAACTGGCGATAGGCGTTCGGGCTCAGCCCTTCATGCCAGATTTCGTAGGTGGATCCAAGAATCTGGTCGAGAAATGGCCCTTCCTCGACTGTCGCAACGGTTGCCATATGTGGTTGCGCTAGTATGGCAGTCCTTTAAACGTACGTCCGCAGCGCCATGTCTAACCTGGCAATGAAGCGATTTCTGGCGATCGGGATTGCTGTTTCAGCGATCTCGGCGCAGGCCATCACCTTCCCAAAGGACGACCAGGCAATCGTCCATGTGCTGAACCGCGTGGCGTTCGGCCCGGCACCCGGCGACGTCGAAAAGGTTCGGGCGATGGGCCTGCAGCGCTATCTCGACGAGCAGCTGCGTCCCGAGCGGATAGCCGACCCGGCCATGGCGTCCAGGCTCGGCGGTTTGACGACGACACGCATGAGCTCGCACGAGATTTTCCAGCAGTATGAAGTGCCGCAACTGCAGGCACGAGCTGCGAAGAAGCAGAACGCGAAAGGGAATGCGGACGGCCAGGACCAGGCGTCGAAGATGCCGCCGGATCCGGTTCAGCAGCGCGCCAATTCGGTCGTCGCCGAACTCGCCGAACAGAAGGTGCTGCGCGCGGTCTACAGCGAGCGGCAGCTGCAGGAAGTGCTGACCGATTTCTGGTTCAACCACTTCAACATCGACGCACGCAAAGGCCGCGACAAATTCCTGCTCACCGAGTACGAACGCGACACGATCCGTCCCCGCGTGCTCGGAAAGTTCCGCGATTTGCTCGGCGCGACGGCGAAGAGTCCGGCGATGCTCTTCTATCTCGACAACTGGATGAGCGCCGATCCCAACGGGCCGCATCCGACGCTGACGCAGGGGCGCATGGTGCGCGGACCGTTCGGTGGACGGACTTACCTGCCGCCGACCGCGAAGCCGGCGGCGCAGGGCAAGAACGCGCCCAAGGGTTTGAATGAAAACTACGGGCGCGAGCTGATGGAGCTGCATACGCTCGGCGTCGACGGCGGCTACACGCAGAAGGACGTGACTGAGGTCGCACGCGCCTTCACCGGCTGGACCATCGAGCCGCCGCGCCAGGGGATCGGCTTCAAGTTCGAACCGCGCATTCACGACAACGGGCAGAAGGTCGTCCTCGGTCACGTGATCAAGGCCGGCGGCGGCGAATCCGACGGCGAAGAAGTGCTCGACATCCTCGCGCGACAGCCCGCGACCGCGCACTTCATCTCGACGCTGCTGGTGCGGCGCTTCGTCAGCGACACGCCGCCGCCGGCGCTGGTCGATCGCGCCGCTGCGCGCTTCCATGACACCGACGGAGACCTGCGCGAGGTCATGCGCACGATCCTGACGTCGCCGGAATTTCTTTCGCCTGATGCGTATCGCGCGAAGGTGAAGACGCCGTTCGAGTTCGTGGTCAGCGCGCTGCGCGCGACCGGCGCGGATGTGGCCGAGGCCCGCGTCCTCGTGCGCGAGCTGCAACAGCTCGGCATGCCCCTCTATCAGTGCCAGCCGCCCACCGGATACAAGGACACCGGCGACGCGTGGGTCAACACCGGCGCGCTCGTCAGCCGGATGAATTTCGCGCTGCGCCTGTCCAACAACCAGGTGCCGCGAGTGACGGTCGTCAGTCTTCAGTCGTCGGTCTTCGGCCCGGCGGCCGGCGGCAGCGGCCAGGGCGAGGTCGATGCCGACGCGGCCATTGCGCAACTCTTGAGTGGAAACGCGTCAGACTCGACCCGCGCCACGATCGCGAAGGCGACGACGGCGCCGCAGATGGCCGCGTTGACGCTCGGATCGCCGGAGTTCCAGCGCCGATGAGCACAGGAGAATCACCATGCAGTCCCGTCGCGTCTTTCTGAAAAGCGGCGCCTTCGCCTTCGTCAGCCTCGGCTTCGCGCCATCCTTTCTCGCCAGGACCGCGTTCGCGGCCGGCAAATCGGGACGGCCGAAGCAACTGATTGCCATCTTTCAACGCGGCGCCGTGGACGGCCTGAGCGTGATCGTGCCATTCGGCGAAGGCGAGTACTACAAAGCCCGTCCGAGCATCGCCATTCCACGGCCGAACTCCGGCGACCATGCGGCGATCGATCTCGACGGCTTCTTCGGATTCAACCCGCGGCTGCAGCCGCTCAAGCCGTTGTGGGACTCGCGCCAGCTCGCCATCGTCCACGCCTGTGGTTCGCCGGACAGCACGCGCTCGCATTTCGACGCGCAGGACTACATGGAATCCGGCACGCCCGGCGTGAAGAGCACGGCCGACGGCTGGCTGAATCGTTATCTGCAAGCGCGTCACGACGAACAGACGGCCACGCCGTTTCGTGCTGTGGCGCTCACCTCGCAGCTGCCGCGGATGCTCCAGGGCACGGCCCCGGCGCTGGCAATGAATCAAATCTCGCAATTCGGCATTCGTGCCGGAGGATCGAGCGATCAGCTCGGCGCGTCGTTCGAAGCCGAGTACGCCGCCGCCGCGGATCAGGTGTTGAACGGGACCGGCCGCGAGGCCTTCAGCGCGATCAAGATGCTGAAAACGACTGACCCGTCGAAATACCAGCCCGAGAACGGCGCCGATTACCCGAAGAGCGCGTTCGGTCAGGCGCTGAAGCAGGTCGCGCAGTTGACCAAGGCGAACGTCGGACTCGAGGTGGCATTCGCGGACATCGGCGGCTGGGACACCCACGTGAACCAGGGCGCCGGCCAGGGTCAGCTGGCCAATCGCCTCGACGACTTCTCACGCTCGATCGCCGCACTCGTCACTGATCTTGGCGACCGCATGGAGGACACCGTGGTCCTGACGATGTCCGAGTTCGGAAGAGCGGTGAACGAGAACGGCAACCGCGGCACCGACCACGGGCACGGCAACGCGATGATGGTAATCGGCGGCGGAGTGCGCGGCGGCCACGTCTATGGCCGATGGCCCGGGCTCGCGCCCGACCAGCGCTACGATCGACGCGATCTCGCGGTCACCACCGACTTTCGCGACGTGTTCGGAGAAATCGTCACGCGTCACCTTGGTGTGAAGGACCCGCGCCCGATCTTCCCCGGCTACGCCAGCAACCCGGCGAAATATCCGGGGATGTTTGCCTAAGAGGCACGGCGATCGGGCAGTCGGGTGATCGGCGATCTACAATGCTCCATCGGTCGGCCATCACCCGATCGCACATCGCCCATGCAACTTGCCGATCTCCCGACACCGCAGGTCCTGATCGATCGCACGCGCGCGCTGAACAACATCGCCCGGGTTCAGGATCTCGCATCCTCCGCCGGCCTGCGCCTGCGTCCGCACGCGAAAACACACAAATCCCCTGTCGTGGCGAAATGGCAGATCGATCGCGGCGCGGTCGGTATCTGTTGTGCCAAGCTCGGCGAGGCGGAGGTGTTCGCGGCTGCGGGCATCACCGACATTCGACTGCCGTATCCGGTCAACCCGATCGATGCCCCGCGCATGCTGGCACTCATGCACCGCGCGACCGTGTCGATCATCGTCGATCATCTGGCGGTGGCGCGCGGCTGGTCGGAGGCGATGGTTCGCGCGGGACAGCGTCTCGATGTGCTGATCAAGGTGGACGTCGGGTTCCATCGCTGCGGTATCGACCCCAAGGGCGATGCGCTTGAATTCGTGAAAGCGGTGTCGGCGATGCCAGGCCTGCGCCTGCGCGGCTTGTTGAGCCATGCCGGCCATGGCTATCACGCGGCGTCGGAAGCCGAGCTCGCATCGATTGCGCGAGAAGAGGTTGCGATCTTGACGACACTGCAGTCGGCGGCATCCGCAGCCGGCATCACCCTCGACGAGCTCTCGGTCGGTGCCACGCCGACGTTGCGCTACAGCGTTCGCGAAAAAGGGATCACCGAGCTGCGACCCGGCAACTACGTCTATTTCGACCGGACGCAACTTGCGCTCGGCGCCGCGACGCTGGACGATTGCGCGCTGACGGTAATGGCGACGGTCGTGTCGAAGCCGGCGGCCGACCGCATCATCCTCGACTGCGGCAGCAAGACACTCACCAACGACCAGGCGCGCGGCATCACCGCAGCAAGCGGCTATGGCGCCGTCCTCGCCGGCGAGCGCGACGAGCTCGACTACGCGCGCGAACTGGACGACTCGCTGACGATCGAGCGCCTGTCGGAGGAGCACGCCACGGTCCGCGTCACCGGCGGCACCCGGCTCGAACCAGGCGACCGGGTCCGCGTCCTGCCCAACCACTCGTGCACGGTGTCGAATCTCGTGGACGTCGTGCGGCTCGTCGAGGGCGACGAGGTTATTGAGACCATTCCGGTCGCCGCCCGAGGTAGAATCCAGTAGCTCATGGCTGAAAAAGAGAAGCGGGACATCGGCGACGCGCTCGGCATGGTCGAGACCATCGGTCTGGTCGGAATGATCGAAGCCGCAGATGCAATGGTCAAGACCGCGAATGTGGTGTTTGTGGGATGGCAGAAAGTCGATGCCGGGATGGTCACGGCGATCGTGCGCGGCGACGTCGGATCGGTCAAGGCCGCGACGGACGCCGGTGCCGCGGCGGCCCGCCGTGTCGGACAACTGGTCGGCGTTCACGTGATTCCGCGTCCGGCCGACGATCTCGAGAAGATTTTCCCTATCCGCTGACACGCCGTTTCTTGCTTTTCGTGCGCACCTTTCCGCTCAGCTCCTTCAGCAGCCCTTCGTTCCCGACCACCAGCATCGGTTGTCCCGGCGTCTTCAGCAGGTTGAAAAAGGCGCCGCTGCCGGTGCGCGCGTAGATCTCCTCGCCGTCGGTCAACAGCTGAACCGAGCCGCCACCACCGGTCGCCTCGAACAGCCGGTGGCCGAACTGCTCCTGCAGGATGCGCAGAATCTCGCGAAGCTGGTGGACGGTGAACCCGCGACGCCTCAGATCCGCCAGCACCAGCAACTCGAACAATTCAATCGGCGTGTAACGCCGCTCGGTGTAGCCCCCTGCCTCGGTTTTGTGAGACGGCACGGTAGGCGACAGCAGGCCGCCGGCGTCCCACAGCTGCAGCTGCCGCGCGGTCAGGCCGGTGAGCGCCGCCACCTCGCGCGAGCTGTAGGTCTTCTTCAGCCTCATTTGACACGGTCGGCGATCGCGGCGCCGTCGAAGTCCTTCGCGGTCAGCCCGCCTTCGCTGTGCGTCGAAAACGTCAGGGTGACGCGTTTGTAGTTGACGAGGATGTCCGGGTGGTGGTCCACGGCATTGACCTCGGGGGCCAGCCGGTTGACGAAGGCGATTGCCTCGAGGAAATCCTTGAACGTGTACTGCTTGCGGATCGCGTCGCCATCGAGAGTCCAACCACTGAGCGTCGTCAATTTCTGGACTGCTTCAGCATGGGAGAGCTTCGGCACACTCACCTCCTGGGCGTCAGATACACGGGAAACCATTCACCACAAAGACACGGAGGACGATGGCTCTCAATCACGGCGACACCGACGCACAGAGATCACTCGCCTTCACTAAAGAGAATTTTGAAGCAAGTGTGCTCTGTGTCTCAGAGACTCTGTGGTTCGTTCTGGCATCTCCTGCCGCTCCATGTTTCTGTGGTTGACTTATTCTGCGTCTCCGGGCGCTCCGTGTCTCTGACGCCGCACGCGATCGAGTTTCACGCGCGCCTCGTCAACTGAGCTCAGCGACTCTCTTCGTGCGAGGGCAGCGACTGACTCGTCGTTCGAGTCCCCGAACGCGCTGCCGGCGATGGTGCGGTGATAGTTCCGTTCGGCCGCCTGCAGCGCTTCGAGCGCGGCAGCATGTTCGCTCTGCCATTCGAGCCAGGCGCTGAGGCGCTCGATTGCCTCGGACTCGGTGGCGGCGGTGACCTCGATTCCAAACGGGTCGCCGTTCGTTTCTCGCTCGGCGCGAGCGGTGAAACCGCCATCGCTGGACGTCACCCGCAAGACGAGTGCCGTTGCGCCGATCGTCACCCGCATCAGAGCACTCCGAAGCGCGACGGTTGGACCGCCGCCAGCAGCGGATCCGACTTGCCTTCGAGCATCGCGTCCGCCACCAATGCGGCGGTCAGCGGCGCGAGCAATACGCCGTTGCGAAAGTGACCGGTGGCATACATCACGTTCGGCACCACGGCCGAGGCGCCGATGACCGGCAGATCGTCGGGCGTGGCTGGACGCAGACCAACTCGAGCACTCCGGAAGCCGCAATTGGCCGCATGCGGCACCGTTGCCGTGACGGCGTCGAGCAGGCCCTGTACGCCGGTCACGGTCGCTCGCTCATCAAAGCCGGCCTCTTCCACCGTCGCACCCACCAGCAACGTGCCATCGTCCCACGGCACGAGGTAGCAGCGGCTGCTCCATGTCGTGCGGCGCAACGGTGTGCCGGTCCAGCCCAGCGTGAGCAGTTGACCGCGCACGGGCCTGACGGGAAGAGTGGCGGTGACGCCTTCAATCGCAACGCCGCCCGACCAGCTGCCAGCGGCCAGCACGAGCGCGTTTCCCACCAGCGATCCGCGATCGGTCTCGACCACGACGCCATCGTCGCGATTACTGATGCGACGCACCGGACTGGGCTCGAGGAGCCTGGCGCCGTGACGGCGCGCTGCGACCACGAGCGCGCGGGTCAGATCGGTTGCCGCGACGAAGCCATGTGTCTCGATGAGGAGCCCGCCGATCGCATCAGGCCGCAGCTGCGGTTCTTCGGACCGGACGGTCGCCGCGTCCATCATCCTGGCGGACACGCCTCGTTTGGCGAGCGTCGCGGCGGCACTGCGCAAGGCTGCGAGCTCCGCATCATTGGTGGCGATATCGAGCGTGCCGGTACGGTGGTACTCGACCGCAGTGCCGCTTTCAGCAGCCACCCGCGAAATGAATTCGTCGTAGAGATCGAGACTGCGGGTCGTCAACTCGAGCAGCGGGCCGCCTTCTCGAGCCTCGATGTGAGGCGCGAGGACGCCGGCCGAGGCCTGTGTCGCGCCCATCGCCACCGGCCGTTCGTCGACGATTTCGACCGACGCGCCACGGCGCGCCAGCTCGTAGGCCACGGCGCAACCGACGATTCCAGCGCCGACCACAATGATGTCGGAGGGACGGCTCATGGGGCCTCAGCTTATCTCAGTGCCGTGGCGTCAGAAACGGGCGGAACTCAGCGTGCGCGGGCATCGACGTTGTCGATCGGCGTCATGTCGCAGCGCGGTTGCCAATCGCCGATTCCCTGCTGGCGGCTGAGACTCCGAGGTCGCGGATCCGTCCGTCCTTGAGCCCGTAGATCCAGGCATGGACGGCGAGCGCCTGGCCTCGCGTCCAGGCGTCGCGGACGATGCTGGTCTCGCAGACATGCCCGGCCTGATCGACCACGTTCAACTCGCAAAGGCGATCAAGTCGCGCGGCCGGATCGAGACCATTGAGCTCAGCGCCGTGCAAGTGCGCGACGTCC
>DASXIR010000314.1:0-2252 GCA_036497895.1 Vicinamibacterales bacterium
CGCTGGCACCGCGGCGTGCCGGCAAGGCTGTGGCTATTTCTCGGTCTGCGGCGGCGGCGCGCCGGTGAACAAGCTTGCCGAGAACGGCAGTTTTCGCAGCGGCGCCACCGCCTTTTGCCGCCTGACCCAGATGGTCCCGACTGATCTGATCCTCGACGCATTCGATCGACTGGAGCGGACCATCGCGACCGACGACACATATACGCCGGGTACACGCGTGAGTTCCGCCACGGTGCGCGGAATGGCAACCGGTTGACGCCGGTTGTTGTCGTCTCGGCCTGCGTTTGACGATGGCCCTACGCGCCTTCAGGAGGGATGGGATGATCAGACTGACATTGGCGGCCGTGGCGGCTCTGGTCGCCGGATCCCTGTGGCCGGGGGACGGCGGTCCGACCTTCGCGGCAACGCCCCCGCAGGCCCAGGTCGCCCCGCAGCCCAATGGCTCCGCCGGCGTCGACCTGCAGGCCGATGCCCAGGACGAAGAGCAACTGCCGCAGGTCCCGGTCCTGATGGTGACCAGCGTCGAGGTGATGCGCAGCACGCATGCGCCTACGCTCGATGTCGTCCGCGTCCGCGGGGTCGCGAGCACCGACGGCTGGACCGACCCCGAAGTGCTGCCGATCACCCAAGGCACGCCGGTCAACGGCATCCTCGATGTGGTACTGGTCGCGCGCGCTCCGGCCACCACGTCGGACCCGACCGGCTTCGTGCCGATCGAGGCGATCTTTCCGCTCGATCCCGGTCACCCCTTCAAAGCCGTCCGAGTTCGCGGCGCGTCCAATTCGGTCCTGCTGAAGTCGTTCCCCGGCTACGCCGAAGGGCGGCCGGTCGGCAACGATTGCAGAAAATGCGTCGGAAAGTACTTCCTGGCAACCGGCAGCCCGCTTCCGGCGGGCAAATCGGTCGAGGACACCGTAAAGCAGGAGGAACTGCCGACCACGCTGCGGGTGGTCAAGCCGGCGGATGGGATCGCCTCGAAGGAGCATGATCCAAACCGGTTGACCATCGTGATTGACGACGACGGCATCATCGTCGACGCCGGTTGGGACTGAGCGTGGCCGCAGCAAAACGCAGGTGCCCTTAAGCTGGAAGGCCATAAAGCCCGTCGTCAAAGGCGGCTGTGCGCCGCAAGCCGCTGACGCCGCGGCAGAGCAGCGTTTGTGGCTTGGTCTTTTCCAGTCGCTCGCATCGTGCGGGACTCAGTGCACGCTGATTGACTGAGCTCAGATCCCGTCCCGTTCACTCTTGAACGGTCCTGCGAGACATCGCAGGCGATCGCTCTTGTTTGAGATGATCCGGCGAACATGGCGCCGCACTCGTCGCTCCTGTGGCACAGGACCGGCGAGTGCGGCGGGGGCGATCAGAACCCATGGCGCCCATACCGTCACCAGGCGGTATTGTCGGCGGGCCGCTCGGCAACCATCGCCTCGCGATGTCACGCTGTGCAGGCTGGCCGGCGCATGCGATGGACCAACGGAGGGGCCGGACAAATGATCCGGCCGGCCTTGCGGAGCGTCGGCACTCCTATCGTTGATTGACTATGAAGAGATTCAGATGGCCTGTCGGGGCGCGCGCGGGATAAAAGGCTCTCCGATTGACCGCGCGCGGAGGTGATTGTGATCTTTCGTCAGTTGTTCGACGTGACGTCGGGCACCTACACCTACCTGCTCGCGTCGCGCCGTGGGGGAGAGGCGCTGATCATCGATCCCGTTCTGGAGAGGGTCGATCGCTACCTGCAGCTCATCGGCGAGCTCGATCTGAAGCTGGTCAAGGCGATCGACACCCATCTGCACGCCGACCACATCACCGGCCTCGGCGCATTGCGCGACCGAACGCGCTGCATCACCGTGATGGGTGAGCAGTCGAGCGTCGATGTCGTGTCGATGCGCGTCGCCGACGGCGACCGGCTCGGCATCGAGGGGATCAGCCTGGATGTCGCCTACACGCCCGGCCACACCGACGATTCCTGCAGCTTCATCATGCCTGACCGGGTGTTCACCGGCGACACGCTGCTGATCCGCGGAACCGGGCGCACCGACTTCCAGAACGGCGACCCGCGTGCGCAGTACGACTCGATCTTTCGCCGCCTGCTCCGCCTACCCGACGAGACAATGGTGTTCCCCGCGCACGACTACAAAGGCGACACGGTCAGCACGATCGGCGAGGAGAAGCGCTGGAATCCGCGGCTGCAGGTGAAGTCGGTCGACGAATACGTCGATCTGATGAACAACCTGAACCTGTCCAATCCGAAG
>DASXIR010000315.1:0-9854 GCA_036497895.1 Vicinamibacterales bacterium
CGTGCGTGAACAACACGATGTCGACACCTTTGAAGACGCCGGCGCGGATGTAGTGGGCCTTGGTTCCCACCTGCTCTTCGGCTACGCCGGGCCAGAGTTTGATGGTGCCCTGGAGGTGCTCGCGCTGCATGATTTTCTTCACAGCGAGCGCGGCGGTGATGTTGAGCGGAACGCCGGAGTTGTGGCCTTCGCCGTGGCCGGGCGCGCCTTCGATAATCGGCTCGTGCCACGCGACACCGGGCTTCTGCGACGCCTGCGGAATGTCGTCGATGTCGGAGCCGAGCGCGATGACCGGCTTGCCCGATCCCCAGGTCGCCATCCAGGCGGTCGGAATGCCGGCCAGATTCTCCTGAATCGTGAAGCCGTTCTGCTTCAGGATGCTCGTCAGGTACTTCGACGTCTCGAATTCCTGGAAGCCGGGTTCAGCAAAGCTGAACACCATGTCGTTCCACTGCTGGATGTTCTCTTTCATGGCGTCGACTTCGAGCCCAACGTCGCGCCTGTACTGATCGGATTTCGGATTCTGCGCCGCGGCCGGCGCCGGTGTCGGCGATTGCGCGGCGGTCAGCGAGACGGTGGACGCAAGCGCGACACCGATCAACAGCAGTCGAGACGTACGCATCAGGAGGCCCTCCGGGAATGCGCGATTGTAGCGCATGTATGATCGTGTTCATGTCCGGTTTCGTGCCGCGCGCGTCCTTACAGAATGGTCACGCCATGACGTTGTACGGGTGGGGCAACCCGCGATACTTCCCACAGCTGCCTGCACCGGTCCGCCGCTACTTCGACGTCGCGCGCGCGACGCGTGTTGTCGCTGATTGTCACTGGCAGGCGAAACCATGGACCTGTCCGACAATCGTGTTGCTTCATGGCCTGAACGGATCGAGTCACGCGCACTACATGCGCGGCATTGCCGCGAAGGCGTTCGCGCGCGGCCTCAACGCCATACGCCTGAATCAGCGGAACTGCGGCGACACCGAGCACCTCGCCGATGGGCTCTTCCATTCGGGGCTGACCGGCGATGTCGCTCAGGTGGTCCACCAGCTGATCAACGTGGACGGATTGCCGATGATCACTGTCGCAGGCTACTCCCTGGGCGGAAACCTGGCGCTCAAACTCGCCGGCGAGTACGGTGACTACGCGCCGGCCGCGCTGCTCGGTATCGCCGCGGTGTCCCCGATCATCGAAATCGAGGAGTGCACACGGTCGCTCGAGCGAAAAGAGAACGTCGTGTACGAGTGGAACTTCATGCGCGATCTAAAACGGCGCATCCGCCGCAAGAACCACCTGCAGCCCGGCCAGTACGATCTGAAGCGCCTCGAGTCCGTGAAGACCGTTCGCCAGTTCGACGCCACCTATACCGCGCCCTATTTCGGGTTCCGCAGCGCTGAGGACTACTACCATCGCGCCAGCGCGCTTCGGGTGATCGATCGCATCAGGGTGCCGACGCTCATCATCACCGCCGAAGATGACCCGTTCGTCCCGCCGTCGCCGTTTGGCGATGCAAGACTGACCGGCAATCCGCACATCGACCTCCGCCTCTGCGCGCACGGCGGCCACTGTGGCTTCATCGGCGATCGATCGGGGATCGACGACGGTTACTGGGCGGAGGGACAGATACTCGAATTCGTCGACCGGACCTCAAATCGCAGAGTGCAAATTGCCGATTCCGGCCGCCGCGAGGAGCGCTCGTTATCGGCTACGGCTTGATCCGCCGAGGATCGATCCCAGCGCGCCCCGGAGGATCGCGCGACCGACGCCGGAACCGACTGAGCGCGCGGCGCTTCTCGCCGCCGAGGTCAACAACCCATCGTGATGGCCGCCGCGCGGCCCGGTAGTGCCAAGCAGGATGCCGGCGAGCGCTCCGGTGATCGCTGCGCCAGCGGCAGAGGCCTCGGCGCCGAACCCGCCGGTGGTCGCCGGCTGAGCGGTACCACCGGTGCCAGTACCGGCCGGCGCAGACGGTGCGCTGGCGGCCCCGGCCGCCGACCCTCGCGCCTTCAGCTTCTCGTACGCCGATTCTCGATCGATCGCCGTCGCGTAGTGGCCGTAGAGCGCCGCGTTTTGATCCTGGATCGCCTTGCGCTCGGCGGGTGTAATCGGACCGATGCGCGAGCCCGGCGCGGCAATCCAGGCGCGTTCGGTGACGGTGGGGCTGCCCTTCGCATCGAGCATCGACACCAGCGCTTCGCCAACGGCCAGCTCGCTGATCACGCGTCCCAGGTCGAGCGACGGATTCGGACGCAGGGTATCGGCAGCCGTCTTGACCGCTTTCTGATCGCGCGGCGTGAAGGCCCGCAACGCGTGCTGCACCCGGTTGCCGAGCTGACCGAGCACGGTATCGGGCACGTCGGCCGGACTCTGCGTGACGAAATAGACGCCCACGCCCTTCGACCGGATCAGTCGGACGACCTGCTCGATTTTTTCGATCAGCGGTTGCGGTGCGTCATTGAACAGCAGGTGCGCTTCGTCGAAGAAGAACACCATCACCGGCTCGTCCTGATCGCCGACCTCCGGCAACCGTTCGTACAGTTCTGACAGCATCCAGAGGAGGAACGTGGCGTACAGCTTCGGCGATCGGATCAGCTCGTCCGCGGCCAGCACGTTAACCATGCCCCGGCCATGACTGTCGGTCTGGATCAAGTCGTCGATGTCGAGCATCGGCTCGCCGAAAAACGCCGCGCCGCCCTGCTGCTCGATCTCGAGCAGCGAACGTTGAATCGCGCCTATCGACGCGGTTGAAATGTTGCCGTAGGCGGTTGTGAACTGCGCCGCGTTGTCGCCCGCGTACTGCAGGACGGCGCGGAGATCCTTGATATCGAGGATCAACAGCCCCTCATCGTCGGCGACCTTGAAGATGAGTGCGAGCACGCCCTGCTGAATGGCATTGAGGCCGAACAATCGGCCCAACATCAGCGGACCGAAGTGAGAAACGGTGGCACGAATCGGCGTGCCCTGCCTGCCGAAGACGTCCCAGAACGCCACTGGATTCGCGGCGAACGCCGGCTCGGGCACGCCGGTGGACTTGAGCCGCTCCGCCATCTTCGGCGACATCGCGCCGACTTCGGCCACGCCCGACAGATCCCCTTTCACATCGGCGAGAAAGACAGGGACGCCGATCTGCGAGAAGTGATCGGCGAGGACCTGCAGCGTCACGGTTTTGCCAGTGCCGGTCGCGCCGGTGACGAGTCCGTGACGGTTCGCCAGCGCCGGCAGGAACAGCACGTCCTCGCCAGCCTGCGTGCGCGCTACGACAAAGGGTTCTGCCATGGCGCAATGATAAACCGAAGGTCACGCCGGTGGTGCTGACGGCAGTCCGAGATGCTGCATCAGAATGCGGGCGAACTCCGGTCCCTTGCCTTCGTCCTCGTGCTTGAAATAGACGAAGACGTCGCGACAGTCCGAGGTCTCGCGCGCGATGGTGTCAGCCCAGCGCCTGATGTCGTCGGTGGTGTAACCCTCGTCGCGCAGCCGGAAATAAGCGTAGTCGGCGGTCATCCTCACCGGCGCGGACAACTTCTCGCTGTCGGCCACGCACAACGCGAGGTTGCGTTTCGCGAGGCGCTCGAAGATATCCTCCTCCAGCCATGACACGTTCCGGAACTCGAACGCCGCGCAGACTCTCGGCGGCAGCTCTTCGAGAAACGCATCGAACAGCGCCACGTCCTTCTTGAGATTCGGCGGCAGCTGAAACAACAGCGCGCCCAGCTTGTCGCCGAGCGTTCCCGCGACCTGGCAGAAGCCGCTGACCAGCGACCCGCAGTTCTTGAGGCGGCTGTCATGCGTGATCCGCCGCGGCGCTTTCAGCGTCAGCTTATACGGCACCGGTGTCTGCGACGCCCAGCCGGCCACCAGCTTCTCGGTCGGCATGCGGTAGAACGTGTAGTTGATCTCGACGGTGGGAAATCGGGCCGCGTAGTATGGCAGCATTTTGGCCGCCGCCAGATCCGCCGGATAGAAATGGCCTTTCCACTCCGGGTAGTTGTAGCCAGATGTACCGGTCCAGATCATCGTTGCTCGTCCCCCAAGGTCGGCCGACTGTAGACTAGATGATATGCGCGCTCCCACTTTTTTATTCCTCTGTCTGGCTGTGGTGTCCGGATGCAGCAAGGCGCCTGACCAGCGATCGTTCACCCTGCAGGGCCAGGTCCAGTCGATTGATGCCGCTCGAAAACTCGCAGTCGTCAAGCACGAGGAGATCAAGGGCTTCATGCCGGCGATGACGATGCCCTACGAGGTGCGCGAGCCCAAGGTCCTCGACGGGCTCGCCGCAGGCGATCTCATCAACGCGACACTGGTCGTGGAGTCGAACGGCGCGTTTCTGACCAACATCAAGAAAGTCGGATCGGCGCCGCTCGAGAAGCCGGTTGCCGACGCCAGCAATCCGCCGACCGCCTCGTCGGGTTTCGAGCTGCTCAAACCGGGCGATCAGGTCCCAAACGGGACGTTCAGGGACCAGGATGACAAAGTGCGGCACTTCAGCGACTTCAAAGGCACGCCGGTGGCGATGACGTTCATCTACACCGAATGCCCGCTGCCCACCTTCTGCCCGCTGATCGATCGCCACTTCGCCGCGATTCAGACCAAATTGAAGGAAGACCCGGCACTGAAGGCGGTTCATCTCGTGACCGTGAGCTTCGACCCGGTCACCGATACGCCGGCGGTCCTCCTGAACCACGCGCGCCGGCTCGAGGCCGACCTGACGCGCTGGACGTTTCTGACCGGCGATCGCGACGATATCGACAAGTTCGCGTCGCGATTCGGCGTGCAGGTCTCACGCGCGCTCGACAACCCGCGCGACATCACCCACAACCTGCGCACCGTGATCATCGGCGCCGACGGCGCGCTGCTCAAGACCTACACGGGGAACGACTGGACCGTGGATCAGGTGGTCGCCGACCTCAAGAGCATTGGCTCGTAGACAGGATTCGACCGCCGCGTTCTCGACGCGAGAGCGACGACTGATCGCGCGACTGAAGACGCCGGCAGCGGTGCAGCGCTACCTGAATGCGTTGCCCTACAACCAGGAGCCGCACGGACGCGCGACGCTGCGCTCGTTTCGTGGGGTGGTCCGTGAAGGATGCGCACATTGTCTCGAAGCCGCGCTGTTCGCCGCGGTCGTCCTCGAACAGCACGGTTGCCCGCCGCGGGTCCTGAGCTTCGAGTCGATCGATCAGCTCGATCATGTGATTTTCGTGTATCAGCGCCGCGGCCGCTGGGGATCGATCGCACGGTCGCGTGATCCCGGTCTGCACGGCCGCAAGCCGGTGTTTGCCACGCCGCGCGCCTTGGCGTTGAGCTACGCGGATCCGTACATCGACTTCACCGGGCGGATCACTGGGTACGCGGTCGTGAACCTGGCCGACTCGATGGACGGCTACGATTGGCGGACGGCCGCCACCAATGTCTGGAAGGTGGAAAGAGTGCTGCTCGACTACCCGCACCGGCCGATTGCCTCGTCCGACCGGCGCGTCGACGCCTTGCGCGCCCGCTACCGCGCCTTCAGAGCCCGTTACGGCCGCAAGCCGTTGTACTACTCAGGACGGGACCGCTGGACGCCGCTGCCGCCGGAATTCCGTCAGGTGTTCGGCAGAATGTAGTGACCGGCTTCACCCGGCCTTCGAGGTCCGCCTGATGGCGGACACGACGCGTGGGTGGGCGGACACTATGCGTAGGTCGATCCCGTCGACGCGATCAGTCGAGATCGAAGTCGCGCATCGGCTTGGTGACGGGTTCGGTACGCGCCTGCTGCAGCGCTTCGTCAAACCGCTTGGAAAGCACGTCGCCGCGGTTCTTCTCCGCCGTCACCGAACTCTGAAAGATCGCTTCCCGTCGCGCGGCTTCGTCGGCCAGAATCCGCTGCGCGTCGGACAACTCCGGCTTGTTGCCGCGGTCGGGCGCCTCGTGCGACACCACGCGGCCGAGGTTAGTGTCGATGACCAGCGTGGACTGGCAGCATGGGCAGTTCACTTCGATTTCCGACTTCAAGCGCGCCATCAGCGTTTTCCTCCCACGTCCCCGAGGGCGCCTTTCAGGCCGCTCACCTCGAAGGCTTTCTTGATCTCGAGTGGCTTGCCGTCAGGCAGTGTCGCCGTCAACCTCAGATCTTTGATCTGAGCGCGGCGAAAGTCGAATCGGTAGCCAAATCCGCTGATGAATGTGTCGAGCGGCGCCGTCAGCCGGCCGCCGGCGGCGATCGACGGTACGGTGGCGCGGTAATAGGTGTTGAGCCAGATCTCGACGCCGGTCCAGTCCTGCGCCGAGCGGTTGTTGACAATCAGAGTGGCGCCGTCGAGAACCAGCGGATCAGGCGGGATACTGCGGCAGGAGGCGACTGCCAGGGCGCAGGCAATAGCGGCGAGGAATCCGATTACGCCGACCCGGTCGGTGACGGTCACGCTATTCCGGCTCTTCGGCCAGTTCCATCGCCATCGATCGGGCATCGAGCACGC
The DNA here is from genome assembly GCA_036497895.1 of Vicinamibacterales bacterium. GTDB lineage: Bacteria > Acidobacteriota > Vicinamibacteria > Vicinamibacterales > CAVVIG01 > CAVQFC01. The sequence goes on from DASXIR010000315.1 coordinate 6,453, forward strand.
TGGTCACCGGCTGAGCGACCCGCTGCGCTTTCAGCTGGCGTGCTTCCTCGTAAATCCGCGCCGGAACCGGTTGCATGTCCCAGACCAGCCCGAGCGCGGCCATCGCCTTCATCGTGTACCAAGTGAAATCGAACTCCCACCAGTAGAACCCGTTGCGCGCGGCGCGCTGATAGCGATGATGGTTGTTGTGCCAGCCTTCGCCGACCGCGAAGAACGCGGTAATCGGGTTGTTGCGCGAATCGTCCATCGTCTCGAAGCGGCGCGATCCGAACAGGTGGTTGACCGTGTTGATGCAGAACGTCGCGTGCGCCAGCGTCATGGTCGGCAGACAGAAGCCGTAGACCAGCCACGGCCAGCCGCCATAGAGATACATGGCCACCGCCATCACCGTTGGCGGGATGATGAAATATTTCTCGAGCCAGGCAATTTCAGGGAACCTGCCGAAGTCGCGCACCACGGGATTGCTGGCGTCGAGCTGATCGAACTTGGTGTCGTGGAGGAACCAGCCGACATGCGCGTAGTAGAAGCCGCTGATCATCGGGCTGTGCGGATCGCCCTCACGGTCGGCGAATTTGTGATGCATCACATGATGGCCGGCCCACCAGATCGGTCCCTTCTGCATCGCTGCAGTGCCGATGAGTGTCCACACGAAGCGGGCGCCGCGGTTCATCTTGAACGCGCGATGCGCGTAATAGCGGTGGTACATCAGGGTCAGGCCGAGCGCGCGGACGAAATGCGACGCCGCCCACAGGCCGATATAGGCCCAGCGGAACGGCACGGTGAGCACCAGCAGGGCCGATGCCTGGACAATCCAGAAGAATGTCATCTGGACGATGTTGGGCAGCACGATCAGATCTCTCGCAAGGCTCGGGCGACGGGAATACGGGCCGCGCGAATTGCCGGGAGCAGGCCGCCAACCGCCCCCATCAGCGCAGAAAACACCAGCCCGCCCGCGAGCAGGGCCGGAGTGATCTTAAACTTGAACGCGACTTCGCTGAAGCTGCTGAAGTTGGTCGTGCCGGTTGACAGGCCATGAATCGGCAGCGCCAGCAGACAGCCGATCACGCCGCCAATCACGGCCAGCGCGATCGACTCGACCATGAACGCCGCGACGATTTTGGATCCGGTAAAGCCGAGCGCCCGCAGGGTGCCGATTTCGCGCGTCCGGTAGGCCACCGCCGCATACATCGTGTTCATCGCGCCGAACACTGCGCCGATCGCCAGAATCAACGTGACGAACGTCCCGAACACCCGAAGCACGGTGGTCAGCGCTCGGGACTGCTCGTCGTAGTAGTGCTGTTCGGTCTGAGCATCGAGGTAGAGTCGAGGGTCGCCCGACACGGCCGCCGCGAACGAATCGATCATCGTCGGATCGGCGAGCTTGACGGTCATGGACTGGTAGCCGTTGCGCTGAAACGCCGGCTGCATCAGGTCCGCGTCGCCCCACACTTCCGACTCGAACGAGGCATCGTCGGCGGTGAAGACACCCACCACGTTCCAGACCGCCGCGCCGAACTTCACGTCGCTGCCAAGGGTGAGCCCCTTGAAGCGGTTCACCGCCGCCTTGCCGACGTTGATCTCGCGAGTGCCGGGAGCGAAGCGGCGGCCTTCGACAAATTTCAGATTGTCGCGCACCTCGAACGCCTTCGGTCCGACGCCGCGCGCCGGGACATTGGCCGGCTGGTTGTCAGACTGGCGCGGCAGCGCGATGATCACCAGAAGTTCAGGCGACGCCAGCGGACGGCCGTCGCTGCCGCGCGCAACCTGTGGAAGCGCCTCGACGATCGGCACATCCGAGCGCAGCAGGGCGCTGGTCGTCTCAGCGGTCGATCCTTTCCGCAGCACGATGGCGTTCTGCGGCGAGCCGCTGGCGACCAGCGTCTGCCTGAACCCCTGTGCGAGGGACAGCGTCATCACGAACACCGCCACGACCATGGCGATGCCGCCGGCGGTCATCGCCGCGGTCCCTTTGCGGACGATCATCGAACGCAGGTTGTAGCTGGCGATCAATCCCACTGGCGCACCCTCACGCGACGCGACGCAGCGCGTCGACGATTTTGAGTCGTGACGCCATCGTCGCTGGAATCAGGCCGGCGAGGACGCCGATGAGGACGCTGAGGCCGAGCGCGGCAACGATGTTGGCGGTGTTGACGCTGACGGCCGGAATCATGGCGCCGGCCTGCAGGACATCCGGGTTGACGATCAGTTTGGCCACGCCGACACCGACCAGACCGCCGACGATCGACATCAACAGCCCTTCACCGGCGATCAGCACGAAGATGGTGCCGGCCTGGAAGCCGAGCGTGCGCATCACCGCGATTTCCGTGGTCCGTTCGCGGACCGACATCGCCATGGTGTTGCCGGCCACGAACAGCGTCGTGATCACGACCGCCAGCGCGATGCTGCTGAGCAGCAGGTTGATGTTGCCGAACATCGAGACGAACGAGCTCTGGAACGCGCGTTCGGTCTCGGTCTTGGTTTCGTCGGTCGAGTTCGCGAATTTCGCGTCGATCGCGCCGGCGATCTGCGTCGCCTGATCCGGGTTGCCGATCTGGGTGATGAACCAGCCCGCCTGGCCCTTGTTCAGCGAGCGCTCGTCGGCGTATTTCCAGTGGAAGAACATCGACTGGTTGTCAACCGCAGAACCGCTGGTGTGATAGATGGCGACGACGTTGAAGTCGAAGTCCTGCTGGCCGTAGGTCGGAATGCCCACCTTCAGGGTGATTTTGTCGCCGACCTTGAAGCCATAGGTCTTGGCCAGGCCCTCGCCAACGATGCAGGCGGTGCGATCGGTCAGGAATGCCGTCTTGTCCTCGGGAGACAGCACCAGTTCGGGGTACATCCGCAGGTAGCTCTCAGGTTCGATCGCGAACTGTGCAAAGAAGTTGCGCGGATCCTTGTAGATGCCGCCGAACCAGTTCGCCCAGGTGACGTCCTGCACGCCCTGAGTCGCCCGGATCTGATCGGCGTGACTGGTGGGCATCGAAAAAATCAACGAGGTCGACCGCTGCGTGACGATCCGTGTCGACGAACTCCCCTCGGTACCGGCGTTGAAGCCATCGAGCACGGCACGAAGCGCCGAGAACAGGAACACCGCGATCGCCACGCTGACCACGGTCAGCAGCGTGCGGCGCTTGCTCCGCCGTGCGCTCTTCAGCACCAGGCCGACGAACTTCATGCGCCGACCTCGACCGTGCCGACCAGGCTGCCCTTTTCAAGATGCAGCAGGTGCGCGGCGCGCTCGGCGGCGTGCGGATCGTGCGTCACCATCACGATGGTCTTCTTGAACTCCTGATTCAGGCGCTGCAGCAACAGCAGCACTTCGCCCGCGGACTTGGCGTCGAGGTCGCCGGTCGAAGTGCTGCTGTTGCTGCAGCGCCTGAATCAGGAGTTCAAGAAGAC
>DASXIR010000316.1:0-3033 GCA_036497895.1 Vicinamibacterales bacterium
GGTCATCGCCAATGGCTGGCACGCCTGGGGACCGCGCGTCTTCGACCGCATGCGCGGCATGTTCGCCCTGGCGCTGTGGGATACACGGTCGCGGCGGCTGATCCTGGCGCGCGACCGGCTCGGCAAGAAACCGCTCTACTACACGCAGGTTGACGGCGCCCTCCGGTTCGCCTCCGAGCTCAAGGCGATCGTCGCTGACGGAAGGCCGCGCGACGTCGATCGTGACGCGCTTGGACTGTTTCTGCGCCTCGGTTACGTCCCGTCGCCGTACACGATCTACGCCGGTGTCCAGAAGCTGCCGCCGGCGCACTTCCTCTTCTGTGAAGGCGGTCGCGTCCTCGTCCAACGCTATTGGGATCCGGTCGAGTCGGCGCTCGCGGTAAGGCCGCGAACTGACGAAGACGCGGAAGCGGAACTCGAGAGCCGATTGTCCCTGGCCGTGCGTCAACGGATGATCGCCGATGTTCCGCTCGGCGGATTCCTGTCCGGCGGCATCGACTCGTCGCTGGTGGTTGCGCTGATGCAGGAGCAGAACGCGACGCCGATCCAGACCTTTACCATCCGGTTCCAGAATCCGGCGCTCAACGAGGCGGATCACGCCGCGGCGGTCGCCCGTCACCTCCACACCGACCACTACGAACAGACGTGTGACGATTCACAGATGCTGGCGGTCATCGATCGCCTGCCGGACATGTTCGACGAGCCGTTCGCCGATTCCTCTGCGGTGCCGACGTTTCTGGTTTCGAAAATTGCCCGCGAGCGCGTGACGGTGGCGCTCTCCGGTGACGGTGGGGACGAACTGTTCTTCGGTTATCCGCGCTATCGCTACCACGCGATCGCGAACAACCTGCTGGCCATGCCGAAGCCGTTGAGGCACGCGATCGCGGCCGGCGCCGATCGGCTGCCCACGCGGCGGCTGCGCCGGATTGCCGGAGTGTTGAGAGACGAGGGCGCTGACGACTACGCACGCTTCGTGTCGTGGTGGAGCGCCGATGACGTTGCCGCGTTGACCGGCACGCCGGCACTCGAGGCGCCGTTGTACGCCGATGCGCGCCTGCGATCTGTCGCGATGCACCGGGACGATCGCCCGGGGTTGCTCGACCTCGTGTCCTATCTCCCCGAAGACATCCTGACCAAAGTGGACCGTACCTCGATGGCAGTCAGCCTCGAGGTCCGTGCGCCGCTGCTCGATCATCGTCTGGTCGAGTTCGCCCTCGGTTTGCCCAGGTCGCTCAAGCGCCGCGGACGGACGACGAAGTGGCTGCTCCGGCAGGCGCTGTTCAAGCGGGTTCCGCGCGAGCTGATTGAGCGGCCGAAAATGGGTTTTGGGGTGCCGCTGGACGACTGGTTCCGCGGCCCGCTCCGCGATCGCATGAACGACTACTGCGCCGGCCCCGACCTCGAGAATCTGGGCGTACGGCCCGAGCCGGTACGCCGGCTGTGGGCCGAGTTTCAGGCAGGCCGTGCGCACCGCACGGATTTGCTCTGGCAGATGTTCACGCTGATCGCCTGGTCCCGCCGGTTCCGTCCACTCGCCGTGCCGGTATCCGCGTAAGCTGAAGATGCGTCCCGATCTTCTGATGTGGCTCCGTTGTTCAGTGTGCGCCGGGCGACTCGCGCCCGTCGAATCCACCACGACACCAGCTGCCGTCCTTCAATGCGAGCACTGCGGTCGCGGCATCCCGATCGTCGATGGCATTCCCCGCTTCGTGGACGAACCGAAGGACACCGAGGGCCGCCGCACGCAGGCGAGTTTCGGCTACGAATGGACACACTTCAACGACTGGCGGCCGTCTGGTGACACCAACTTCAACGACTACTTTGCCGGCATCGATCTGACAACCCTGCACGGCTCGCTGGTTCTCGACGCTGGCTGCGGAATGGGGCGTCATGCCCGGCAAGTGGCGCCGTTCGCCGCGCGCGTCATTGCCGTCGATTTCAGCCAGGCCATCGATCAGGCCGCGCGAAATACCAGCGAGTCCGGCAACGTCGACTGCGTGCAGGGCGACTTGCTCGCGCTGCCGCTCGCCGACTCGACGTTCGATTTCGTGTACTCGCTTGGGGTCCTGCATCACCTCGACGACACGATTGGCGCTCTCAGCGGCCTGGTGCGAAAGCTTCGCCCAGGCGGCAGGCTGCGCGTGTACCTGTATTGGAAGCGACATGGGTGGAAGGGTCGCCTGCTGAGCATTGCCACCGCGGCTCGCACGGTGACCACGAGGATGCCGTTCGCGCTGCTGCGCGCGTGTTGTCAGCTGTTGAGTGCCGGGTTGTTCGTGCTGGTGGTGCTGCCGTACCGCCTGCTGTCCAGGCTCGGCGTCCGTGTTCACCAGGACTGGCCGCTGTTCGTGTACTCGAAGTATCCGTTCAACGTGCTGTACAACGATCAGTTCGATCGGTTTTCGGCACCGGTGGAAAAACGGTACGATCCGAACGAGGTCAAGCATCTGCTCGAGAATGTCGGTCTCGTCAACGTGAGCGTCCGATCCTGCTTTGGCTGGGTCGCCGACGGCACCAAGCCAGGCTAGGAAGCCGGACCACCATGCAGCTGCTCGCCAGATACTTCCTCGCTGCGCTGGCTCTCTCGCTCGCGGCCACCCCTCTCTGCCGGACGGTGGCCCGGCGGCTGGGCTTCGTCGCCAAGCCCCGAGCCGACCGCTGGCACAAGCAGCCGACGGCGATGTTCGGCGGCGTCGCGATTGCGCTCACCACTCTCCTGCTCGGTCTGACGACGTCGCCGGACGCCCGGCTGTGGCAGCTGATGGGCTGCGGCTTCGCTATCGCCGCCTTCGGTCTAGTCGACGATGTCATGTCCCTGAAGGCGTCGACCAAGCTGATCGCGCAGATCCTGCTGGCGTCGGCACTCGTGTTTTTCGGCCTGCGCCTGCACTGGACCGGATCGATGGTCGGCGACGCGATGCTGACGCTGTTCTGGATCGTCGGCATCACCAACGGCTTCAACCTGCTCGACAACATGGACGGTCTGTGCGCGGGCACGACGCTCATCGCCGGACTCTTCCTGCTGCTCGGCAT
>DASXIR010000317.1:0-1595 GCA_036497895.1 Vicinamibacterales bacterium
GAACTTCTCAATCGTGTCGAGCCGCTGCTGGTTGCCCGGCCTGTCAAGGTCTAGTGGATCGCGATCACATCAAGGAACATCTCACGTTCGCCGCTGAGCTCGGCGTCAGCGGCGTCAGCCGCGATCCGAATTGGCGCCGACGTCGGAAGGCCGGCCCGACGTCCGCTCCGGAAGCCGAGGCCGAGGGGCCGGCGGCCACGGCGGGAAGTGAAGCGAGGAACCCACCGAGCGCCGACGCGGTGCCGCTGACGCTCTCCAGGAATCCTGCCGAGGCGCTCGCGACGATTAGGACCGATCTCGGCGACTGCACGCGCTGCAAATTGCACACGCTCGGGCGCACGCAGATTGTGTTCGGCGTCGGACGGCCGGACGCGGATCTGATGTTCGTCGGCGAGGCTCCAGGCGCGGACGAGGATGCCCAGGGTGTGCCGTTCATCGGCCGCGCCGGTCAACTGCTGACCAAGATCATCGAGGCCATCGATCTGCGGCGCGAGGATGTGTACATCGCGAACGTCATCAAATGCCGGCCGCCACAGAATCGCAACCCCGATCCGGACGAAGTCGAGACCTGCGAGCCGTTTCTTTTCCGGCAGATCGACGTCATCAAGCCGAAGGTCATCGTTGCGCTCGGCAAGTTCGCGGCACAGGGATTGTTGCGCTCGATGGATCCGATTTCGCGTCTCCGCGGTCGGGTATTCGACTATCGCGGCGCAAAGCTCATTCCGACGTTCCACCCCGCCTACCTGCTTCGCAATCCCTCGTCGAAGCGCGAGGTGTGGGAAGACATGAAGTTGGTAAAGCAACTGTTGAGTGCGACGTAAGAGACTTCCAGGTCCACACCCGTAAGCGTCCAGACTGTGTTTGTCCTCGTTGCGGTCCCCGTTCCCGGTCTCGATCTACTGACTTATCGGGTGCCCGAGGGCGTGGAGACGCCTGCGGTCGGCGCACGCGTCCTTGTGCCGCTGGGAACGCGTGTCGTCACCGGTCTGGTAGTGGAGACGACCGCGAGCGCAGCGTCCGATCGCGATCCGGCAGGAACGACGCCCGCTGCACCGACGATCAAGCCAATCCGGTCGGTCATGGATTCGCACGCGTTCGTGCCGGCGCAGGTCGTCGCGCTGGCCCGGTGGACGGCGGAGTACTACGCGGCCGGCGTCGGCGACACCATCACCGCCCTGCTGCCGCCGATGGCGCGGGGCGGTCGTGTGGATTCACACAAGACCACGCGTGTCGCAACCATAACCATTGCCGGCACCGAAGCGCTCGCGGCGCCAGAAGGGCTGACAGCGAAGCAGCGCGAGGCGCTCGACCTGCTGGCCGGCGCACCGGCCGGAATCGGGACCGCTGTCCTCGCCGCTCGCGGGATTGCAGCTGACACGGTGTCTCGGCTGGCAAAAAAAGGGTTCGTCAGCTTGCGCCACGATCGGACCGACCGGGATCCGTTCAAGGCTGCCGAAGCGCCGGCCGTGCCAGCGGGCGTCACCGAGCGCCCGTTGACGGCGGAGCAGGACGCTGCACTCGGACGTCTTCGTGCTCTCGCCGCGGCCAGGGCGTTTCGCGTCGCTCTGCTTCACGGGGTGACCGGGAGCGGCAAG
>DASXIR010000318.1:0-9814 GCA_036497895.1 Vicinamibacterales bacterium
GTACATGCGATTCAGTTGTTCTACATGCTTGTCTGCGTCCTCAACTCGGCCCATCGCTGCTTTGAAAGTGAAATACAGCACCAGCAACAGCGGGATGATTGCGCCAACATACCCGAGGTTGATCGTCCTGTTGTACCCAACCAGCAGAAATGCGACGGAGGCGCCGCCAAAATAATTGAGCGAAAGCCAACCGAAGCCGGTTTTCCAAACGCGGATTGGCGACAAGTGCTTTTCGAGGCCGATCGCGAAGGCGATGAGCCAGCTATTCAGACCGAAATAACTCAGCGCGAATACAACCAACGCGGGGAGAATTGCGTCGGTCGATGAGGGCTCTTTGACGAGGGGAGCTATGCCAGCGACGAGAAAGAAGAGATGCGCGGATGTCCACCCCGAAAGAGCCGGAGCGGAGACGTTGAATAGAGCGCGGTGAATCTCATTGTTCCTTTTTGAGATCCAGAACGAGCCGACCAGGCCATCGAGGGCCACAATTACGGTTCCCGCGGCTGGCCCATAAAGCAGGACCGCCGTGATTACAAATGTCTCGGAGATTGAGATCGATGCGTAGGTGGACGGAAGCCTAACCGTCGCCGAACCGCTGACTAGCGTTAACGCGGCCAGAATAAACCACTGGCTGTGGATCGGCTCGATGTACATCCGGTAGATCGAGCCGCCGACGACCAGAAAGCCTGCGACGATAATCGTCCAGACGTAAGCCTTGCCGAACCGCGTCAAACCAGACTGGGACACCATTGGCGTCCTATCTATCGGCTCAACTAGTCCCAAAGAATGATCTTTTTCATTGTTCCCCCCTTAAAATGTTGACTGAGAATGTTTTAATTCAACTTGCCAACGTTAAAACTCTAGAAAGACAGATCGGACGAGCCCCAGAGAATTGATTCCGCGCTTGAGCCCCAAAGGATGGAGGCCGCGCTTGACCCCCAGAGGATCGAATCGGTGCTCGAACCCCAGAGAATCGAGTCAGAGCCCCACAGGATGGAATCTGAACCCCAGAGGATCGAATCGGACCCCCACAGGATGGAATCGGACCCCCACAAGATGGAATCCGAGCCCCAGAGGATCGAATCGGATCCCCACAGAATCGAATCCGAGCCCCAGAGAATCGAATCGGAGCTTGAACCCCAGAGGATCGAGCGTGATCCCCAAAGGATCGAATCGGAATTAGACCCCCACAGAATTGAACGGGAACCCCACAGAATCGAGTCCGCCGAAGGCGCCTTGGTTTGAGCTTGATTGGTTGGTACCCGGCGCCCCTGCCCAGTTAAAGCCGCTACCTGCCCGAATCCCTTTGGCCTGGTTGATAGCCCACTGACCACAACCGCTTCGCCACCGATCGTCGCGGTCGGGACACTGTTCGTCAGGACCATCTCAACCGCGGTCAGCGCATCGATGTTTCCCGCGCCCCCGCCCAGCAGGCCCGCCGACGCCATATAGCTGCTGGTCACCTGCAGCACGGTCCGCGTCTCCCGCGGCGTCAGCACCGGACGCGCGTCGAGCACCAGCGCCACCGCGCCGCTCACCACCCCCGCCGCCATGCTGGTTCCCGACAGCTGCATCACCGCGTCCGGCCCGGTGCCCGACACGTGATGGTCCGGATAGGTCGTTGACAGGTATGAACCCGCCGCTTCCGCCGATGCGATGTGGACGCCCGGCGCGGACACATCCGGCTTCAGGACCAGGTCGTAACGCGTCGGCCCCTTGGAACTGAACGTCGCCAGCGTGTCGTCCGACCGCGCCGCGGTGCCGTGAGTGTCGGTCGCGCCGACCGCAATCGCATACGGGCTGTTGGCGGGCGACGTGATGCCGCCGTAAACCGACTTGCCGTCCGCCGTCTTGCCGAAGTTGCCGGCCGCGGCCACCACCGTGATGCCCGCCCGGACCGCGCGCTCGACCGCCTCGCACAACGGGTCGTCGCGGTACGGCTGCAGGACCGGCGCGCCGAGCGACAGGTTGATGACCCGGACGTTGTATTCACGGCGATGCGCAATCGTCCAGTCGATCGCCTCAATCACGTCGCTCGCCGAGCCCGAGCCGTCGTTGCCCAGCACGCGCAGGTTCAGCAGGTACGCGCCCGGGGCGATGCCCTGGTAGGCCTCCGACGTCCGCCCGCCCTGGCCGGCGATGATCGCCGCCACGTGCGTGCCGTGGCCGTAGCCGTCCGAGCCGTTGCCGCCGGTGAAATCGTGGGTGACCAGCACCCGGTTCTTGAGCGCGTTGTGACGCGTGTCGATGCCCGAATCGATGACCGCCACCGAAACCCCGCGGCCGGTCTGCGCCTTCCGGTCGCCTTCGCCAGCCCAGACCTGGTCGGCGCCGATGCTCTCCAGCGTCACGTCATCTACCGACGAACGGATGACGACGTCCCCCGACAAGTGGTCGATCGCCTCGTCTTGCTGAAGCGCCACCAGTTGGCCGGCGTTCACGTGGAGCACGGCGCCGCTCGTCAGCTGCCGCTTCACCGTTACGTTGTAGCGCTTGGCAATCGCCGCGACGGTCGCCGGATCTCCGTGGACGATGACGTCGATGGCCTGCGATCCGACCGCCACATGGTCCGCCAGGTCCGCACTCAGCCGCGCCTTGTGTTGCGCCGACGCTGGGGTCGCCGCAGCCAGAAACAGCGCGCCGGCGACGGCGACGCCACAGAGGCGGCGGGATTGCGAGGACAGCAGGAAAGGGTTGGCCATAGGATGCTCCACCGACGGATCCGCGACGAAGAACGAGGTCATGAGCGAGCGCCGGCTGCGGCGGTCACGCTTCGGCCGTCCTGAACCGAGTTCAACAACACGCGTTGCGACCCGCCCAGAGTCCGAATGGTCTGCAGCCGGCCTTCGCGGATGCGGTTGTAAATCGTCCGCCTCGAAACGCCGAGCAGCTGCGCGGCGTGGTCCAGCGAAATGCTGCGACCGATACGAGTCTCGGACTCTTGTTCAACCGCTTCTGGTGAGGCCATCTGCATCTCCCCGACGCTGAACGTAAGGGCACGACCAGTGCCAGTAAATTGGATCGAATCGGAGAACCGCCTCTAAGTGCTTGCGGAGACTACAATTTGCCATGGGTTGAGAACGCGCATCCGCGTCGGCGACCTGTAGAAGTCACCAGCCAAGAAGCTAGCCAATGATCCGAGACTTGTCGAGCGCGCTGTCGAATTTGCACGCTGAAAACGATGTGCTGGCGTCATTGCGTGCAAATAAGAGCGGCCAACTTATTGGCCGGCGGGACAGCTTTTGAACGGACACACACGCCGAACTGCGTCGTTGGTCGCACTCTCGGCGGCCGTCCTCTTCGCGGCCTGTCGATCGACGACACCGCCGGAGGCGGCCGGCACCGGCCGGGAGGTCCCTCGCGGCGGCCAACTTACAGTTTCGGATCGGTCCGAACCGAGAAGCTTCAACCGTCACGCGGGGCGCGATACGACCACGGATTTCGTCTCGAACTTGATGCAGGCCAAGCTCGTTCGCATCAACCACGCGACCCAGGTCCTCGAACCGTGGCTCGCCGAGTCCTGGACCACCTCCGAAGACGGACGCCACTACGTCCTGTCTCTCCGGCGGGACGTCGCCTTCTCCGACGGTCACTCTTTCTCGGCCGACGATGTGCTGTTTTCGTTTCAGGCGGCATACGACGAGAAAACTGACAGCGCCATCGCGGATACCCTGCTCGTGGGCGGGCGGAAACTGGAGGTCGCCGCTTCGGATCCCTACACCGTCGCGATTACCTTTCCCGCACCCTTTGCACCGGGCCTCCGGGTTCTCGACAACCTGCCGATTCTGCCGCGCCACCTCCTCGAGCCGGCGCTGAAGGAGGGGCGGTTCATCAAGGCGTGGGGACTCGACACGCCGCCGCGCGACCTGGTTGGCCTCGGGCCATTCGTCCTTACGGAGTACACGCCTGGGCAGCGTCTGGTGTTCGCCCGCAACCCGCACTACTTTCTCAAGGCGCCCGACGGCTCGGCCCTCCCGTATCTCGATCGCCTCATCGTCGAGATCGTCCCGGATCAAAGTGCGTCGCTCCTGCGCCTCGAGGCGAACCAGCTCGACGCCATGACCAGCGAGATCTCGGCCGAGTACTACGCGCCGCTCAAGCGCGCGGCTGACGAGGGTCGCGTGAAACTGCTCGACCTCGGCGTTTCCCAGAACGCGGACGGTTTGTGGTTCAACCTCAAGCCGGGCGCGCTCGCCGGCGACCCACGCGCGGACTGGCTGCAGCGTGACGAACTGCGACTGGCGATCTCGATGGCGGTCGATCGCAAGCTGTTCGCGGACACGGTGTTTCTGGGAGCGGGCGTTCCGGTCTATGGCCCCGAGACGCCGGCGAACAAGCAGTGGTACTGGCCGGATTTGCCTCAGACACCGCACGATCCCGCTGCGGCGACGCGCCTGCTGGCAACCATTGGATTGACCGATCGTCATGGTGACGGCCGTCTTGTGGACGCCCACGATCAGCCCGCCCATTTCACTCTTCTGACGCAGAAGGGACGTCCCGATCTCGAGCGTGCCGCCGCAGTGATCCGCGACGAGCTGAAGAAAATCGGTCTGACCGTAGACGTGGTCGCGCTCGATTCCGGCTCGGTGATCAAGGCATTCCTGACCGCAAAGTACGACGCCGTCTACTACGCGATCGACAAGACCGACATGGATCCGGCCGCCAACCTGGACTTCTGGCTCAGTTCCGGCAGCGCCCACGTGTGGAATCTGCAGGAGAAGGCGCCGGCGACCGACTGGGAACAGCAGATCGACACGCTGATGACGCGGCAGATCGCTGCTTCGGACGAAGGAGAGCGCAAGCGGTTGTACAACGACGTCCAGAAGATCTTCTCGGAGCATATGCCGGTGCTGTACTTCGTCGCGCCGAAAATCTACGTGGCGTCTTCGGTGCGCATGACCAACGTGATCCCCGCCGTGTCCCGTCCCCAGCTGTTGTGGCGGCCCGACTCGGTGGCTGTGGTCCATTGACTGCGTATTTCGCGAGGCGGATCGGTTTCGCGATTTTTCTCGTCCTCGCGGTGTCGTCGGCCTCGCTGGTGCTCGCGCGGCTGGCGCCGGGTGACTATGTCACCGCCTCGGTCGGTGTGAACGCCAGCCGCGAATCAATCGAGCGCGCGCGCGAACGATACGGATTGAACAAGTCGGTCGGCGCGCAATACTGGGACTGGTTGTCGCACGCCGCGCGCCTGGATTTCGGCGAATCGATGCTGTACGACCGGCCGGTCGGCGATCTGATTCCAGTCCGCGCCGCCAACACGGCGATTCTCTCGGTCAGCGCGCTGCTGATCGCGACCGTGATCGGCCTCCCGCTTGGTGCCGTCACCGGCAGCCGGCGCGGCGGAGCGCTGGTGGGCGGCGTACGTGCGCTCTCTCTTGTGCTGCTGTCGTTGCCTCCGCTGTTGACGTCGCTGCTGCTGGTGTTCCTGGCGGCGCGCACCGGCTGGTTGCCAATCGGCGGCATGCACTCGGCGAACCTGCCGGCAGGCGGCGGAGCGCTCGACCTGCTGCGTCACCTCGTCGTCCCGGCGGCGGCGATCGGACTGCCGCTCGCGGCGATGCTCGAGCGTCTGCAGTCGCAGGCGATGAGCGAAGTCATCGGCGAGCCGTTTGTCCTCGCGGCCTTCGCCCGCGGCGTTCCACGCTCGCGTGTCGTCTGGCGTGACGCGCTCAAGGCTGCGCTCCGCCCGGTCGCCTCGGTGTACGGGCTGATCATCGGCACGCTGCTCAGCGGGTCGTTCGCGGTCGAGGTCATCACCGCATGGCCCGGCCTCGGCAGCCTGATGCTCGACGCACTGCGTGCGCGCGACGTCTACCTGGTCGCGGGCTGCGCCGGCACCGGCGCCGTCTTTCTCGCGTGCGGCACCCTGGTGTCCGACCTGGCATTGGCGCTGGTCGATCCCCGCGTCAGCGAACATGAGGCCGCGACGCCATGACTCCCGGTTGGACGAAACGTGCTGGCTTCGCGCTCGTCGCGATCGCGGTGCTGGCCGCGATCGGCGCGCCGTGGCTGGCGCCGCACGACGGGGATGCTCATTTCGACGGCCTCCTCAACGCACCGCCAACCGGCGTCCACCTGATCGATGATGCAGGCCAATGGCGCGCGCCATTCATCTACCAATGGCGCCTCCTCAATCAGCTCGAACAACGTTACGAGCACGACCGATCCGCGCCGGTGGCACTCGGCTGGCTTTCTGGCGGCCGTCTGGTTCGATCCTCAGACGAGGCGCGGGTGCCGCTGTTGCTGCTGGGCACCGACAGCTACGGCCGCGACCTTTTCAGCCGTCTGCTGTTTGGCGCGAGAGTCTCGCTCGGCCTGGCCGCCGTCGCCGCGCTCGGCGCCTTGCTGATCGGCACGTCGATAGGCGGTGTCGCTGGATACGCCGGAGGCGCGATCGACGACGGGTTGATGCGGGTCAGCGATTTCGTGATGGTACTCCCGGCGATGTACGCGGTACTGGCGCTCCGCGCGGTGCTGCCGCTGGTCCTCACGCCGCACGCGGTGTTCACGCTGCTCGCGGTCATCTTTTCGATCGTCGGTGCGCCGTTCATCGCTCGCGGGGTTCGCGCGATCGTCCGCTCGGAGCGGCGACTCGACTACGCGGCGGCCGCCGAAGCGCTCGGTGCAAGCCGGGCGCGCGTATTGGTGCACCATCTGTTGCCCGCGACCCGCGGCTTTCTGGTCGTGGAAATCACCCTGCTCGTGCCGGCGTTCATCGTCGCGGAAGCGACGCTGTCCTACGTCGGCCTCGGATTTCCCGAGCCGATCGCCAGCTGGGGCACGATGCTGCACGACGCGTCGAACATCCGCGTGTTCGCCGACTTCCCATGGTTGCTCAGTCCGGCTGTCGCGATGTTCATCGTCGTCTTTGGCCTGAACCTGGCACTGCAGCACTCGAGTGCGGTCGTTTACAATGATGCGAATGAATCTGGCCGGCGTCTTCGCTCCCGTTCCCACGCCGTTTGACGATCGCGATCGCGTCGATACGGCGAGGCTGCGCACCGCGCTGGCGCGATGGGTCACACGCCCGCTGACCGGCTTCGTCGTCCTCGGGTCGAACGGTGAAGCGGTGTTGATGGACGACGACGAATCCGATCAGGTGGTTGTCACCGCGCGCGAAGCGATTCCCCGCGATCGCCCGCTGATTGTCGGCACGGGTCGCGAGTCAACGCAGGCGGCGATCCGTGCCGGCAGGCGCGCCGCCGAACTCGGCGCAGACGCCGTGCTGGTGCGAACGCCCGGATTCTTCAAGACGCAGATGACGACCGATGCGTTCGTCCGCCACTACACGGCGGTCGCGGACGCCTCGCCTGTGCCGGTGCTTCTCTACAATTTCACGGCGCTGACCGGCGTCAACCTGCTGCCGGCGGCGGTGTCACGTCTCTCGTCGCACCCGAACATCGTGGGCATGAAGGAATCCGGCGGCGATGTGGCGCAAATCGCCGAGCTCGTGTCAGGCACACCGGTAGGATTCAGCGTGCTGGCGGGAACGACTACTACATTTTACGCAGCACTGTGCGTTGGCGCTGTCGGCGGCATCCTCGCCCTCGGCTGCGCGGTACCTGATGCCTGCCGTCGGCTCTTCGATCTCGCGTCGGCGGGCCGCCACTCCGAGGCTCTCGCGCTGCAGCGCGAACTGGTGCCGCTCGCGCGCCTGCTCGGTCCGGTTCATGGTGTGCCTGGATTGAAGGCGGCGCTCAACCTTCTCGGCTACGACGTCGGCCTGCCTCGTCCGCCGCTGACACCCGTCGGCGAAGCCGCCCTTCCGGCGCTGCGCGACGCGCTCGCCCATTTTGAGGAAATTCCGGTATGAGCCTGCTTCCTGACGTCGAACGAATCCTGCTCGGGCCAGGGCCCAGCCTGACCGCGGCGCGCGTGATGCGCGCGATGGCCGCGCCGACCGTCAGCCACCTCGATCCGCTGATGATGCGCCTTCTGGACGACGTGCGCGGGCGGCTCGGGCGGGTGTTCCGCGCCGGCGAGGGCTCGTTCGCCTTCGCCGTTTCGGGCACCGGAACTTCAGGCATGGAAACCGCGGTCGCGAATCTGGTCCGCGAGGGTTCGCGCGTCAGCGTTGTGGTCTCGGGTTATTTCGGCGATCGGCTGGCGCAGATGTGCCAGCGTTACGGTGCGACCGTCTCGCGTCTCGACGTCGAATGGGGTCGTGCGTGCGATCCCGCCGCGCTTCGCGCTCACCTCGAAACGACACCGGCGGACATCGTCGCGATGGTGCACGCGGAAACGTCCACCGGCGTGCTGAATCCGCTTCGTGAACTGTCGGCCATCGCGCGCGAACACGGCGCGCTGACGATCGTGGACGCTGTCACGTCGCTCGGCGCAATGCCGCTCGAGGTAGAGGCGTGGGGGATCGACGCCTGCTACAGCTGCACGCAGAAGGGACTGGGCGGACCATCCGGCCTGGCGCCCGTGGTATTTGGTCCCCGCGCGCTCGAGAAACGCGTCACTTGCCGCAGCTTTTATTTCGATCTCTCGCTGCTCGAGGATTACTGGCTGCGACGCAAATACCACCACACGATGTCGTCGACGCTGGTCTACGCACTCTACGAGGCGCTCTCGATCATCGAGGAAGAGGGTCTCGAGGCACGATGGGCCCGGCACGAACGCAACCATCACACGCTGGTCACGGCGCTCGCGCCGCTCGGTCTCTCGATGCTGCCGCCGGAGGCGGAACGGCTGTGGACGCTCAACGCGGTGCGCGTTCCTGCAGGAGTGGACGATGCCGCGGCCCGTCTGCATCTGCTGAACGACTTCAACATCGAGATCGGCGCTGGTCTGGGCCCGCTCGCTGGCAAGATCTGGCGTGTCGGGTTGATGGGCGCCAGTTCCTCTCCTGCGCTCATCGTCCTGCTGCGCGGCGCGCTGGAGAGCGCCCTCGCCAGGCAGGGCGCGATGCCTCTGGCGCGTTCATCGGTGCCCGCGCCGGTTCAATGAAGACGAGATGAAGAAGACCGGCACTGTCACCGTCCTGCGCCTGGTGTCCGGTGCCGCTGCGCTCGCCTTCGCGGCGCTTGCATACGCCTACCTGACCCTGCCCGACGTCAGACCGCTGCGCACTTCCAATCCGACCACGACCGCGTTTATCGAGCTGCGTGACGCCGAAGCGCGTGCAAAAGGGGAGGAGCCCCGTCGGGTGCAGCGTTGGGTCAGCTACAACCATCTGTCGGCCAACTTGACCCGCGCGGTGCTCATCGCCGAAGACGATGCGTTCTGGAAGCACGAAGGAGTTGACTTCGAGCAGCTGCAGGAATCCCTGCAGGTTGACTGGCAGCGCGGGCGCCTGGTCCGCGGCGCGAGCACGATCACGCAGCAGCTGGCCAAGAACCTGTATCTGTCGCCGTCGCGGAACCCGATTCGAAAGCTGCGCGAGCTGGTGATCGCACGGCGGCTGGAAGCCGAGTTGAAGAAGGCTCGAATCCTCGAGCTCTACCTGAACGAGATCGAGTGGGGCGACGGCGTGTACGGCGCCGAAGCAGCTGCGCGCACGTATTTTCACAAATCGGCAGCTGATCTTGCGCCCCAGGAGGCGGCGTTGCTCGCGGCTGCAATCGTCAATCCGCGCCTGATGAACCTCGTCCACCCGACACACCGGCTATTGCAGCGGCAGCAGTTGATCCTCAGGCGGATGGGGGCGGTCACGCCGCCGGTGGAGTCAGCTCAACTTGAACGTTAGCAAGGAATTACGCGCCGATCAGCTTGACAGTCCACATGGCGTTGGCTATGCTTTCGAAACTTTTGCCACTCTCGAAAAGTTGTCTTTGCGTTTCGCTTCGTCGGCGACGTGCGTATGAATGAT
>DASXIR010000319.1:0-22703 GCA_036497895.1 Vicinamibacterales bacterium
CGCGGGCATCGTCACCTTTCCCAAGGGCGCCAATGTGCGCGAGGTGGCCAGTCGCGTGCCGCTCGACCGGTTGCTGGTCGAAACCGACAGCCCGTTTCTGGCGCCGGTTCCGTTCCGGGGCAAGCGCAACGAGCCGGCTCATGTCGCCCGGGTCGTTGAAACACTGGCCGCGATCCATCAGGTGCCCGCGGCCGACCTGATACGGCGGACCACAGCGAACTTCCACCGCTTGTTCCGGCCGTGATAAAGTTTTGGCTAGAAAGACTGTGGAAAAGACGTCGCCGGCACTGACCCAGATCTTTGAGCCGATCCGCGGCGACCTCGAAAAGGTCGACCGCGAATTCGCGCGCCACGTGCAGTCGCAGGTCGAGCTGATCCCGAAGATCGGTCAGTACATCCAGACCAGCGGCGGCAAACGGATTCGCCCGGCGGTTCTGCTGATGGCCTCGCGGCTTGCCGGCTACGAAGGCGATCGTTCGATCCTGTATGCGGCGGTCGTCGAGTTCATCCACACTGCCACGCTGGTTCACGACGACATCATCGACGATTCCGACCTGCGCCGTGGCCGTCTCGCGGTGCACTCGCGCTGGGGCAACGACATCACGGTACTGCTCGGCGATTACCTGTACATCAAGTCGATGGCGATGGCGCTGACGCACGACGAACTGGAGATCATCCGGCTGTTGTGCGACGTCACGCTGCGGATGATCGAAGGCGAGCTCTACCAGCTGACCAAGAACGGCGATGCCGCGATCAGCGAGGACGAGCATTTCGACATCATCCGGCGGAAGACGGCACACCTGTTCGGCGGGTGTGCGCAGATCGGCGGCATGCTGGCGAAAGTCCCGAGCGAGCAGGAGCAGGCGCTGCGCGAGTACGGCTTCAATCTCGGGATGGCTTTCCAGCTGGTTGACGACCTGCTCGACTTTACCGGCGATGCGGCCGCGGTCGGCAAACCGCTGGCGGCCGACCTGCGCGAAGGCAAGGTCACGCTGCCCCTGATTCACCTTCAGACGCACGCGCCGAACGGACCGGCGCCGCAGATCATCCGGGACATCATTACCTCTCGCTCCGCCACTCCCGAGCAGTGGCACGAATTGCTGCATGCCCTGAAGGACCAGGCGTCGATTGACTACGCCTATCGCCGCGCGGTGGACTTTGCGGAAAAGGCGAAGAAGCCCCTCTATGCGTTCCCGCCGAGCGCGGAACGCGACGCGCTGCTCGCGCTGCCGGACTACGTCCTCTCCCGCGACCGGTAGCGGGGCTCGAGACCGTTGAGCATGCAGCCTGGCGAGCGGCTGCGCGAACTGCGCCACCTGGTTCGTCATCACGAAGAACGCTATTACGTCCAGAACGATCCGGAGGTGTCGGACGAGGAGTTCGACCGCCTGCTGCACGAGCTCGAACGGCTCGAGGCCGAGCATCCGGAACTCGTCACTCCGGATTCGCCGACCCAGCGCGTGGCCGGACGGGCTGTCGAGGGCTTCGAGACGGTCGATCACCTCGTGCCGATGCTCAGCCTCGACAACGCCTACAACGAAGACGAGCTGAGAGCCTTCGACGAACGTGTCCGCAAGGGCGCGGGCCTGGGTGATGCGGCGGTGGCATATGTCGCCGAGCTGAAGATCGATGGCCTCAGCATCGCCCTGACCTACATCGGCGGCCGGCTGACTCGCGGCGCAACGCGCGGCGACGGCGCGCACGGCGAAAACGTCACCGCCAACGTTCGCACCATCCGTCCGATTCCGCTGGCACTGCGCACGCCGGCCGATGCCTCCGGCGGTCCGCCGGCCGGCCGCATCGAGATCCGCGGCGAAGTGTTCCTGCCTCGCGCTTCCTTCGCGCGCATCAACCGGGAGATGGAGGACGCGGGCGAGCCGCTGTTTGCCAACGCGCGCAACACTGCCGCCGGCACCATGCGCAATCTCGACCCCGCGCTGGTCTCGAAGCGGAAGATGGGCGCGTTCGTATATCAGCTGGTGAGCGAGTCGAGCGAGGGCGGAGCAAGCTCCGCCGCTACCAACGCCGCGATCGACGCAGGGGCCGAGCTTGCTCGGCCTGACACGGGTCCGGCTAAAGCCGCACACTACAGCTCTCACTCGTCCACGCTGAAGGCGCTCGCGTCGTGGGGATTGCCGGTCGAGCCGCATTGGCGCCTGTGCGCCGATATCGACGCGGTCGCGGCGTTCTGTGCGGACTGGGCCGACAAGCGTCACACCCTCGACTTCGAAACCGATGGTGTCGTCGTCAAGGTGGACGACTTGATGCTGAGGGAGCGGCTGGGGACCACCGCAAAATTCCCGCGGTGGGCCACCGCGTTCAAGTTCCCGGCGCAGCAGGCAGAGACGACGCTGGTGGCGATTGAGGTGAACGTCGGACGGACGGGCGCGGTGACGCCTTACGCCGTGCTCGAGCCGGTGAAGCTCGCAGGATCGACCATTTCGATGGCGACGCTGCACAACGCCGAAGACATCGCACGCAAGGATCTGCGCCCGGGTGATCGTGTGCTGCTGGAGAAGGGCGGCGACGTCATCCCGAAGGTGGTGAAACCGATTCTGCCGCCTCCCGATGGCTCGCCGCGCGCCGAGCCGTGGCAGATGCCGACGATGTGCCCGGAGTGCGGTAGCCTGCTGCGCCGCGACGAGGAGGAGGTGGTCTGGCGTTGCGAGAACACGTCGTGCCCGGCCCGATTGCGACGCAGCCTTGAACACTTCGCGTCACGCACCGCCATGAACATCGAAGGGCTCGGCGCCTCGCTGGTCGACCAGCTGCTCGAGCAGCGTCTGGTCAGCGACTTCGCCGACCTCTATCACCTGACCGTAGCCCAACTCGAGGCACTGGTCGTCACCCCGAAGGTGCCGCGCTCGGAGCGGGCGGTTCCGCGCAAGCTGGGCAAAGTGGGCCGTAACGTGGCGCAGCAGATCGAACGGAGCAAGGCGAACGATCTGTCGCGGCTGATCTACGCGATCGGCATCCGCCACATTGGCGAGAAAGCCGCGACGACGCTGGCGCGCAATTTCCGCTCGATGGAACGGTTGCTCGACACCGGCCGCGACGCGTTGCAGTCGGTGGCGGAAATCGGACCAGTGGTCGCGGACTCGGTTCGTGCGTTCGCCGACGAGGAGCGGAACAGGAATCTGATCGCACGCCTGGCTAAGGCCGGCGTAAAGATGACGACGGATCTGCCTGAGCCAAGCGCGCAGACTGGTCCGCTCTCGGGCAAGACGTTCGTCCTGACCGGAACGCTGGCGACGATGACACGGGAGGAAGCGACCGCCAGGATCGAGCGCCTCGGCGCCAAGGTCGCCGGGTCGGTGAGTAAGAAAACCAGCTATCTGGTGTTCGGTGCGGATGCCGGCAGCAAGCTGGAAAAAGCCGAGAAGCTCGGCGTCGAACGGATGAACGAGCAGGAGTTCGAGGCGTTCCTCGAGCGCATATAATGAAAAACTGAGATGTCGCGGCGCTTCACGATCGTCACTGTCGCGCTGACCGCGTGCGTTGCGTTTCTGATCGGCGCGATCGTCGCCGGCGGCGTCGCCCGGTCGTCGGTGGCGGCCGGTGCGCCGGCCAGAGCGGACACCGCGCGGTCCAGGACGCGATCGGCTGCGAATGTGGTGACCACGCCACTGGTCAGCTTCGCGGACGTGGTGGAGCGGCTGAACCCGGCGGTGGTGAATATCGACGCGACCTCGCGCTCGCGCGAGAGTCGGCGCCGGCGTGGACGCAGTGGCGGCG
This sequence comes from Vicinamibacterales bacterium, assembly GCA_036497895.1. Lineage (GTDB taxonomy): Bacteria > Acidobacteriota > Vicinamibacteria > Vicinamibacterales > CAVVIG01 > CAVQFC01. The sequence continues at coordinate 3,736 of DASXIR010000319.1, forward strand.
AGGCCCCGGATCCTGACGGCCCATCGGGGCTCGGCCCGAGGGGCGACCGCGATCAGCCGCGTCGCGGCGCCGGCAGCGGTTTCATCATCGACGCGGACGGCAGCATCCTCACCAATAATCACGTCATCGACCGCGCCGACCGCATCATCGTCAAACTGTCGGACGGACGCAGTCTGCGGGCGCGGGTCATCGGCACCGATCCGGACACCGATGTCGCGCTGATCAAAGTCGACGGCCAATCCGGGCTGCCGGTCGCGCCACTCGGCGACTCGGGTGCGCTGCGGATGGGCGAGTGGGTCTGCGCCATCGGCAACCCGCTCGGCTACGAACATTCGGTGACCGTCGGCGTGATCAGTTTTCTTGGCCGCAAGCTGTTCGACAGCAGCCTGGACAACTACATCCAGACCGACGCCGCGATCAATTTCGGCAACAGCGGCGGACCGCTGATCAACGCGCGCGGCGAGGTCATCGGCATCAATGCCGCGATCAGCTCGCGCGCGAGCAGCATCGGGTTCGCGGTGCCGATCAACGGGGCGAGCGCCGTCCTGCCGCAGCTGCGGGCGCGCGGGCACGTCAGCCGCGGCTACATGGGCGTCGGGCTCCGCGACGTGGACAGCGATCTCGAGCGCTCGCTCAAGCTGACGGTCAAGCACGGCGCGCTGGTCCAGGACATCACCGCCGGCTCGCCCGCCGATCGAGCCGGACTGCGTCCGTACGATGTGATCACGGCGCTCGACGATCAGGCGATCGCGAACGACGATCAGCTGATTCGCGAGATCGCCGAGCGGGCGCCGGGGTCGGCGGCGCGGCTGCATCTGGTCCGCGACGGACGCGACGAGACCCTGACCGTCAAGCTCGGGGAGCGGCCGAAGCGCGACGGCCAGGACGCGGCAACCGAGCCGGCACCGGAACATCGCAAGGTCGATCAGGAGGCGCTGCTCGGCTTCAGCGTGCGGGAGCTGGATCGCCGCGATATCGATCGCCTCGAGATTCCCAGGCAACTGAAGGGCGTGTTGATCTCGAAGGTCGACGCGCTCAGCTCGTCATTCGACAGTGGCATCGAACGTGACACGGTGCTGCTCGAAATCAACCGGCAGCGAGTCGAATCGGTTGCCGACTATCGTCGTATCGCCCGCGCGGTTCACGCCGGCGACATCCTGACTCTGTACATCTATACGCCGGACCTCGACCAGCGTCAGCTGACGACCATCCGCGTCGAAGACCGCTAATCAATGGCTAAATCACGCATCCTGGTCATCGACGACGAGGTCGCGATTCGCGACTCGCTGCGCATGACGCTCGAATATGCCGGGTTCGATTTCATCGGCGCGGCCACCGGCCAGGAGGGGCTGGCGATCGCCGAGCGGGACGCGATCGATGCGGTCCTGCTCGACATCAAGATGCCCGGCATGGACGGCATGGACGTCCTCAGCCGGCTGCGCACGATGAACGAAACGCTGCCGATCATCATCATCTCCGGGCACGGGACGACCGCCACCGCGGTCGAAGCGATCCGGAAAGGCGCGGTCGACTTCCTCGATAAGCCGTTCGAGAGCACCGAGCGGCTGCTGGTCACCATCAACAACGCGCTCGAGCATGGCCGGCTGCGCGACGAGAACAAGACCCTGAAGAAGGCGGTCGAGGTTCGCCACCAGATGGTCGGCGAGAGCGCCGCGCTGAAGCAGGTGACCGCCGCCGTGGCGCGCGCCGCGCCGACCAATGCGACGGTGCTGATTACGGGCGAGAGCGGCGTCGGCAAGGAGCTGGTGGCGCGGACGATTCACCGCAACAGCCTGCGCTCGCGCGAACGCTTCGTCCAGGTGAACTGCGCCGCGATTCCGGAAGAACTGATCGAGTCCGAACTGTTCGGCCACGAAAAGGGCTCGTTCACCGGCGCCACCGAAAAACAGGTCGGCAAGTTCGAACAGGCCGATCGCGGCACGATTTTTCTCGACGAAGTCGGCGACATGAGCGCCAAGACCCAGGCCAAGGTCCTGCGCGTGCTCCAGGAGGGCGAAGTCGAGCGCCTCGGTTCGGCTCGGACCACCAAGGTGGACGTGCGGGTCATCGCCGCGACCAACAAGAACCTCGAGGAAGAAATCGAGAAGGGGAGCTTCCGCGAGGATCTCTACTTCCGGCTGGCGGTCATCCCCATTCTGGTCCCGCCGCTGCGCGAACGGCCGGAGGACGTCGCCGCCCTGATCCGCCACTACATGGAATATTTCAGCCGCGAAAACAACATCCGGCCCAAGCGGCTGACGCCGGCGGCTCTCGAGGCGCTCGGACGCTATCGCTGGAAGGGAAACATCCGCGAGCTGCGCAACACGGTCGAGCGCCTGAACATCATGACCAGCGGCGACACCATCGACGTCGCGGATTTGCCCGAGACGGTGCGGTCGCCGGCACCGGCGCCCAGAGGGTCCGCGGCGCAGAATGATGCCGACGCCGCCCGCCTGAGTACGCTGCGCGAGTTCAAGGAGAACGCAGAGCGCGCATTTCTGGTCGGCAAGCTGCGTGAGAACGGCTGGAACATCTCGAAGACCGCCGAGGTAATCGGGACGCCGCGCAGCAACCTGTACAAGAAACTCGAGCAGTACCAGATCGCGCAGGAAACCGACGGTTAGGACGTACAATCACGGCTTCGCAGTGAGCCAGACGATCGCCGTTCGGCCTGGCCCTCCGAAACTCGCTCAAGGCAGGCGCCCACACAGGGTTTGCTTCGCGAGGTTCGAAGAGCCGGGTCGAAGGGAGGAAAGTCCGAACTCCGCAGGGCAGTGCGCCGGGTAACGCCCGGTCAGGGCAACTTGAAGGACAGTGGCACAGAAAATATACCGCCAGCCTTCGCTCGCTCCGCGAGCTACGGCCAGGCAAGTCCGCAAGGGCTTGCCGCGCTGAAGCCCGTAGGGCGAAGGCGGGTAAGGGTGAAAAGGTGCGGTAAGAGCGCACCGCACCCGTGGTAACACGGGTGGCAGGCAAAACCCCGCACGGAGCAAGACCAAATAGGGAGGCGCTCGAGGACGGCCCGTCCGAAGCCTCCGGGTAGGTTGCTTGACCTCGCCAGCAATGGCGAGGCTAGAGGAATGATCGTCATCCCGAGGCGCGTGTCGGCGAAAGCTGACAGACGTTGAGGGGGACAGAATTCGGCTTATGCGCTCACTGCGATCTTTTCTGTTCTCGATCGTTGCCGCGGCCGGGCTTGGTGCAGTCCTGGTGGTTGCGCAGGGCGGACAGGCGCCCGGTCAGATCCGTCCACGTCCGGCCGAAGGACGTCAGCCCGAGTTCAAGCCGCCGTCGATCACCGAATACAAGCCGAAGTCCCAGCTGGTCACGCCGCAGCATCCGGTGCCGCGGGCGAAGTATCCGGTCATCGACATCCACAGCCATCAACCGACGCCGATTTCGGCTGCGGAGTACGACCGGGTCATGAAGGGCATGCAGGAGAACAACCTGCAGATCCTGGTCAACCTGAGCGGATCGTGGGGCGATCGGCTGAAGCAGGGCGTGGACGCGCTCGCCGCGAGTAAATACAAGGACCGCATGGTCCTCTTTGCGAACGTCAATTTCGGTATCGGGGTTGGACCCGGATTCGGCGCGAAAGCGGCCAGACAACTGGACGCCGATCTCAATGCCGGCGCCAAGGGCCTCAAGGTGTTCAAGGACCTTGGCATGTTCGATCGCAAGGCGGACGGCACGAGGCTGCCGGTAGACGACCCCGAACTGGATCCGATCTGGGAGGAGTGCGCGAAGCGCAACGTCCCGGTACTGATTCACATTGCCGAGCCGCCGGCGTTTTTCGAGCCGCTCGACTATACCAACGAACGCTGGCTCGAACTGTCGCTCTATCCTGATCGTCGTCATCAGACCGGCGTGCGCTTCGAACAACTGATGGCCGAACGCAACAACATGATTCGGAAGCACCGCAACACCAGGTTCATCCTCGCGCATTTTGGCTGGCATGCGAACGATCTGGTACGCGCTGGCAGGCTGCTCGACGAGAATCCGAACGTGTATTACGACGTCGCGGCCGTGCTCTACGATTTCGGACGGCAGCCGCGCGCGGCGCACGAATTCTTCGTCAAATATCAGGATCGGATTCTGTTCGGCAAGGACAGTTACCAACCCGACGAGTATCCGTACTACTGGCGCGTCTTCGAGACCAACGACGAGTATTTCGACTACTACCGCGACTACCACGCGTTCTGGAAGTTGTACGGCATCGGTCTGCCCGATCCGGTGCTGAAGAAGTTGTACTACCAGAACGCCCTCAAGCTGACACCGGGCTTGCCGCACGCCGGCTTTCCAGACTGACCTTCGCCCTATATGCCCTCATATCTTGTCACCGGCGGCGCCGGGTTCATCGGATCGCACCTGTCGGAGGAACTGGTTCGCCGCGGCCATCGCGTGCGCGTCGCCGACAGTCTCATCACCGGCAAGCGCGCCAACCTCGCGCATCTCCCGGCGGTCGAATTTCTCGAAGGCGATCTCGTCGATCTTGCATTTGCGAAGCGGGCAGCCGCCGGCATGGACTACGTGCTGCACCAGGCCGCGATTCCGTCGGTGCCACGCTCGGTCAGCGATCCCATCACCTCGAACAACGCCAATATCGTCGCCACGCTGAACGTGCTGGTGGCGGCGCGGGACGCCGGCGTGAAGCGACTGGTGTTCGCCGGTTCCTCGTCGGAGTACGGCGACACTCCGGAACTGCCCAAGCGCGAGGACATGCCGACCAATCCGCTGTCTCCGTATGCGCTGCAGAAGGTGGTGGGCAGCGAGTACTGCAAAATGTTCTGGCGCCTCTACAAGTTCGAGGCGGTGACGATTCGCTACTTCAACGTGTTCGGCCCCCGGCAGGACCCGGGGTCGCCCTATTCAGGTGTGATCTCGCTGTTTTCGACAGCATTGCTGGCCGGCGTTCGACCGGTCATCTACGGCGACGGCGAGCAGACGCGCGATTTCACCTACGTGGCGAACGTCGTCGACGGCGTGCTGCGCGCTTGTGAAGCGCCGAAAGCTGCCGGCGAGGTGATCAACGTCGCGACCCGGGGCCGCGTGTCCCTGAATGAGTTGCTGCGCACGATGAACCGGATCGTCGGCACCGACCTCAAGCCGATTTACAAAGACGCACGGGCCGGCGATGTGCGCGATTCGCAGGCGGACATCACCAAAGCGCGCGAGCTTCTAGGCTACGCGCCCTCGGTCTCGTTCGAGGAAGGCCTGCGCCACACGCTCGACTGGTGCCGGGGCCAGCCGTAGGGTCCGCCTTCAGGCGGACGTCGGTGGGCCGGCTGAAGCCGGCCACTACGCAGGAACGGGCCGGCTAAAGCCGGCCACAACGTTTTTTACGGCGCGGACGTGATTGGTGACGTCACCAACGGCGACTCCGACATCGCCTGCTGCCGCTCGCCGAACAGGTCCTCGTAGACATACATGAGCGCCGCTGACGCGAGCGGAATGGTAATCGCCAGTCCCACCACGCACAGCAGAACGCCGCAGAAGCCCACCACCGCCAGCACGATCACCAGCGCGAACATCGACCACCAGTGGGCGTGGACGACGCGTCGGCTGACCTCCATAGCGGGCCAGAAATCCATCTTCTTGTCGATGACCAGCGGCAGCGCGAAGACGTAGCCGACGCCGAGGTAGATGCCCGGCAGGATGCAGAGAATCAGGCCGATCGTGACCAGCAGCGCCTTGACGAGGCCGGCCATCGCCAGGTTCACCATCGCAAGATTGAAGCCTGCGAAGACGTCACCGATTTGCACCTCTTCTCCACGGATGCGTCGGAGAAACATGTAATCGACGCTGCCGAGCAGAATGAAGCCGACGACCCAGCCGAGAATCGGCACAAACGAGAGGCCGACCGACACCAGCCACGCAAGGATCGTCCCGCCGACCAGGACGCCCATGTGCGCCTGGAGCAGCTCCCAGCCGCGGCTCAGCGCGGAGCCGATGTCTACGGTTCCGCGGCGTGCGAGGTAGGCGTTGGCAATCGTCTCCGGTGTGTCCACAGTCTCTCCTCGGAAAACAGGCTAGCGGCCGAGCCATGCGGCCGGCCACCACAGGTTGCGCAGAAGTCCGAACGCCGCGATCGTCACGAGTCCACGAATGCTGAAGCAGAAGTCGACCGTCCGCCGGCGCGACAGGACCCACGCGCCGCCGGCGAGAAAAATCAGGGGGTTGAATTCGAAAGCCGCCACGGGCGCGCCGGTCACCAGGGCATGCACCGCGCGAAGCGATCCGCAGAGCGGGCAGAGTAGTCCCGTCACCGCATAGAGCGGGCATGACGGCATCCACGTGGTTGTTGCCGGGTCAAAGGCGGCCACGGCGATGGCCGTGGCGCAGACGCCGGCGACGAGGGCGAGACGAGTGAGCGTCGGCATTCGACGGATGAGCCAAAGGGTAGTGATGTCCGAAACACTTGGCAAGTCGGTCGTGCAGGGGTATCCTCTCCGCGCAGTATGACCAAATCATTCTTCACGCGCTGGTTGCCCGTTGCGGTCGTAATCGTGGCTGCTCCGGCGTTTGTGGCCGTCACGCTTGCCGGGCCCCAGAGCGCCGCGACGAAGCCGGCACGGACCGCTTCGACCGCCGAACCGGCCGCCAATCGAGCCTGGCCAACGGCCGCGATTGCAGACCCGGCCACCGTCGGCTTCACGAAAGCCGGACTCGACGCGCTGGACGCCGCGATGCAGAAGGCGGTGGCGGACGGCGACACCGCCGGGATGACGATCCTGCTGATGCGCCACGGTCAGGTCGCCGATTTCAAAAGCTTCGGTAAGGCAACCGAGACGTCGCCGATGGCGCTCGATTCGCTGTTCCGCATCTATTCGATGTCGAAGCCGATCACCGGCGTTGCGATGATGCAGTTGTACGAACAGGGCAAATGGAAACTCGACGATCCGATCACCAAGTACGTGCCGGAGCTGGCGAACCTCAAGGAACTGACCTGGGGCGCGGACGGCAAGGCGGTGATTGGTACTGACGGCAAGGCCGTGCTGACCACGCCGACGCGGCCCGCGACGATGCGCCAGTTGATGAGCCATACCGCGGGTTTCGGTTATGGATTGTCGGGCGACGACCCGGTGAACAAAGCGTTCCGCGAAGACCGCGTTTTGGGGTCGAAGGACCTTGACGAGATGATCGCGCGGGTCGCGAACATCCCGCTGTTGTACGAACCGGGGACGAAGTGGTCGTATTCGGTCGCGGTCGACATTCAGGGGTACATCGTTCAAAAGCTGTCTGGACAGAAGTTCGGCGACTACCTCAAGGCGCACGTGACCGGACCGATTGGCATGACCGACACGGCGTTCTACGTCACGCCGGCGCAGAAAGCGCAGTTCACCGACGTGCATCACTGGGACAAGGCGCAGAACGCTCTGGTCGTCAACCCGTCGCGCGCCGATCGAGGCGGCTTCGAGGATCCGGCACGGCTCGAATCCGGGGGCGGTGGCCTGGTCGCGTCCACTCACGACTACGCACGCTTCTGCCAGATGATGTTGAACAAGGGGGAAATCGGCGGCACGCGCCTACTGAAGCCGGAAACGGTGCGGTTGATGACCGAAAACCACATCGGTGGACTGCACGTGAACGTGGACGGCACCGCGCCGCAGGCCGGCGCCGAGGCGGTCGCGTTCGGCCTCGATTTCGCGGTTTATATCGATCCGAAAGTTGCAGACCTGCCGTACGGGAAGGGCACGTTCTACTGGGGTGGCGCGGCCGGGACCTGGTTCTGGATCGATCCGGTCAACGATCTGGCGTTCATCGGCATGATTCAGAATCAAGGTGGGAACCGTCCGGGTGCGATGCGATTTCGCGGCGACTCCGCGAAACTGGTGTACGCCGCCCTTGCGCCTGCGGGCGCGAAGTCGTCACAACCGGCGAGATAACCTCTCGCGTGCCGATCCTCGACTCGTCTTCGCGGCCGCCCAATCCGAGCTGCCCGGACTGCCAGCACTCTCTGATCTACGTTGACACTGAGGTGTCCTCGGGCGCCTTCCGCCCGCAGGCAGCGTCGATGCCGCAGATCCAGATCCATTACTACGACTGCACACACTGCAATACCTGCTGGAAGTTCGGGCAGCGGCTGCTGCCCGACCCGATCCGCCAGATCCTCAAAGACGCGAAGTAGTCCGCTGTTGCCTGACACCGCTGGTTTCGTGGGCGTCCCCGCTGGTTGCCCGTAAGTGTCTCCGGTTTCCCGCAGATCTCCAGTGAGACCGCCAACATCCGGGGTCACCTTCGCGGCTCCGTGAAATAGCGTCGTCCGGCGCCCGATAACAACCTCCAATCGGTCAACCACTTCCGGCGGCCGTACGCGATCGATGGTCGCGGCGCGCGCCTTGCCCCTGTAGCCATCGACCCTGGACGGCGTTGGTGGGATCGCACGGTCTGACCTCCCGGCGAACCTGGCGTTGCCGGATCAGGGTCCCATTTCACAAGGAGGAATGATGTTCCGCACACTGATGTCGCTCGTCACCGCCGCTTCGATCCTCACGGCGCTTGCGCCCGCCGCCGCGATCGCGCAGACCCGTCCCACCAGTCATGCCACCACGAAGCCGGCGGTGGGGGGACCGATCAACCTGAACACGGCGTCCGCCGCCGAACTCGAGGCGTTGCCTGGCGTCGGCGCCAAAACCGCCGCACTGATTGTCGAATTCCGCACGAAAAACGGACCCTTCAAGAAGGTCGAAGAGTTGATGAACGTTCGCGGCATCGGGGAAAAGAACTTCCTCAAGCTCAAGCCGCAGATCACGGTGAGCGGTGCGAAAGCTGATCACGATCAGGCGCGGCAGCAATAGCAGGCGAGTACGGCCCGGCCTCATTTGTGTGGCCGGGCCGTACTGGGCGAACCCGGAGCGCGGACCGTCAGGAGGCTATTCGTTGCTCGAGCTCGTGTTCGTGATGGCGCTGAGCATCACGGTGAGTGCCGCGGCTGTTCCGCAGTATCTGAGCGGTCTCGACGATACGCGCGCGACTGCGGCGACACGTTACGTCGCAGCCCGTCTCCAACGAGCGCGTATGGATGCAGTCACGCGTTCCGCATCTGTCGCGATCCAATTCTCATCGTTCTCGACCGGTTACGCCTTTGGGGTTTACGCGGACGGCAACCGGAATGGTGTTCTGACCTACGACATTCAGCACGGCGTCGATCGGCCGCTTGGCGCCGTCGAGCATCTCTCGGATCAATTTCCTGGAGTCGACTTTGGGGTGCTGCCGGGTTTGCCGGCGATTGATTCCGGAAGCTCCCCGCCGGGATCGGATCCCATTCATCTGGGCTCGGGCAGCCTTGCCAGCTTCTCCCCGGCCGGCACGTCTTCGTCTGGAACGCTGTACCTGCGGAGTCGGGGAGGGGCGCAATTCGCGATACGCATCTTCGGCGAGACAGGGAGAACCCGCTCGTTGAAGTTCGACCGGAATTCCTGGGTCTGGAGACCGCTATGAAGCAGCCGATACCCGAACGCCGCGGCGCGACCCGTATTCACCAGACAGCCGATCACGGCGTAGTCGCGGCGCGAGTCACGCCAGGAAGTCATGCTCGTTTGATCGATGTCTCGGCGGGCGGCGCCCTCATCGAGACCAGCCACCGGCTGCTGCCGGGCGCGCCAGTGGAGTTGCACATGGAAACCAAAGCAGAGCGGTCCACTGTTCGCGGGCGGGTATTGAGATGTGCGGTGGTGCGTGTGCGACCGTCTTTCGTCTGTTACAGGGGAGCCGTTGGCTTCGACCATCCGATGCCGTGGTTCGTCGACGCGGCGGAACATCGGTCATCGGTCGACGCGAGAGCCGGCGCGGTGATCCGGGCAGACGATACCCGGCAGGTGCTGTGATGGTACCGCCGTCGATCGATTTTCACGGCCTTTCCGACGAGAGCGCCGCCTCCGACGTTGGCAGCGCTTTTGGTTCTCCGGCGATTATGCCGAGACCTGAAGATCAGCCACCATCGTCTTTTGTCGGCTCGCCTTCCGGCGCCGAAGCCTTTCACAGGCCTCGTCAACGCGACCGGCGTCAAGCGGTGAGCGATCTGCTAACGACGGTGACACGGGCACTCGAGCGCCGAAGTGACGCAGGGTCGATGCGCGGTGCACTCGAAGCGGCGCTCAGCCGCGTCATTCCGGTTCATCACGTGCGTTTGCGCGAGGCGGGAAGTCGGTGGGCCGGGCGACGCGAGGATGCGCGTGGTCTGGAATCGGTGGCGATCGATGTGCCGGGCTCCGGTCCGAACCCAACCGGAAGCCTCGAGGCAACATTCGAGCCGGGCTGTCGAATCGGTCAATGGGAGTTTCAACTGTTGTCCCTCGCTGCCCAGGTCGGAGCGCTGGTCCTCGAAATCGAGCGCTCACGCCTTCAGCTCACCCGCTTCACGACGGCTGGCGCGGGACGGCCATCGCGCGATGGAGCCGCACCTCTGATCGGATCGACAGCCGCGATGCAGGCGTTGCGGACGACGATCGAGCGTGTCGCCGCGACCAATTTCACGGTGTTGCTCGAAGGCGAGTCCGGCGTCGGCAAAGAGCTCGTCGCCAGGCAAATCCACGATCTGAGTCGGCGGCGAAACGGACCGTTTGTCGCGATCAACTGCGCGGCTCTCGTGGAGACTCTCCTCGAGGCGGAACTATTCGGCATTGAGGACAGGACCGCGACTGGCGTGCGCGGCCGGCGCGGGAAATTCGAAGCCGCCGATGGCGGCACCCTGTTTCTAGACGAAGTCGGCGACCTGTCGCTGTCCGCGCAGGCCAAGCTGCTGCGGGCCATTCAGGACCTCGCGGTTGAGCGCGTCGGCGGTAACGGCGTCCACAGAGTGGACATCCGCATCATCGCCGCGACCAATCGAGGTCTGGCCGATCTCGTCAACCGGCATCTGTTTCGGCCCGACCTCTTCTATCGACTGAGCGGGGTGGACGTCCGAGTACCGCCGTTGCGCGAGCGGCCGACCGACGTGCTTGAGCTCGCGGCCTATTTCCTGGAGCGCCATCGCACCACCAGGGCGCTCCGTGTCTCTTCGACCGCCGCCGCGGCGCTTACGGCTTACGACTGGCCAGGCAACGTCCGCGAACTCGAGCGACTGATGGAACGCGCCGTGACCCTCGCGGAGTCGGACGTGGTCGCACTCGAGGATCTGCCACCAGCGATCTGCGGCGACTACAAGACGATGATCGCGCCGGCGGCCGGCCGGAACGATTCGCTCCGGGCATGGGCGAGCCGTTACGCGCGGTTGGTGCTCGGACGGAGCGCCGGGAACAAACGCGAAGCCTGCCGGGTGCTCAACATCAGCTATCACACGCTCCAGTCGTACCTGCGCTTTGCCGAACACGAACCCGAGGCACAGGCGGCTTGGGAGGACGAAGCGGACGAGACGAGGGAGGTTGAGTCGGCCTGAACCGCATCGCGGCGCATTCTGCGCCGAGGCGCCGGGTGTCTCCGGCGAAATCGGGAAGCGAGACAGGGCGGCGCTCCAGCCGCGAGGTCGCACGTCTTCCTCATCGCGAGGAGCACACGCAATGAAAACCTTCTTGTCGTTCATCGTCTTGGCCGTTGGTAGCGCGGCGTTCATGTGGCCCAAAAGCAATACGGTGATCAAGGCCGCACAGAGCAATGCCGCCGTACAGCTCGTTCCCCCGGGACAGCGTCACGTCGGTAACCCGCACGAACGAGGGGCGACCTACTACGGACTCGAGGCCCAGGCGACTCGGGTGACGACCAGGTTTCGCGATGGCCACGTGGCGTCGTCCGATCGAAGCCTCACTGGAGATGTGCATACGAGTCTGCGCGACCCCAACGGGAATGAGCGTGCAAAATTGGCGCTGAATCGCGTTGATGCAGCGCATGATACCGTGTCGTTCGAACCGGCCGACGGTACGCCGTTCCAGGCGATCAGCGATCCGGCCGGAGTGCACCCAACCCTCGATTGGGCCGCACGGCAGGCCTACAGTCTCACGAAAGACGGCACGGCGAGTCTGGTGTGGGACAACGGCGTGATGCGACCGAAGGGCGCCAGTCGTCGGGACGTAGATGCAGACGTCAAGGAACTGGAGCTCACCTGGGCCAACGGTGTGGTCGCAAAATTGTCGAGGCGCAACTATCCACGCCGATTGCTCGGCCCGGGACGATATGTGGAGGGACCGGCAATGGTCACGGAACTGACCGAGAACGGCGTCGCAGCCGGCGCCGGCGTCTGGTTCGAGCGCGACCAGGTGTTTGCCTATCAGCCAGCGGGCGGCGCCGGCAGCTTCTTTGTCGGTCCCGAACATTTGAAGCAGGACTACGGCGGCTGGGGCCTCGTCCCGGATACGACGTGGGCCGCGATTCAGACGATCGCGCAGTATCACTACGCCTCGCTCGCGGCCAGGACCAATCCGAACGTGGCAAAGAGTTGCGGCGGATCGCAGCAGAATCGCATCGCCCAGTTCTTCTTCCCGACCGTGTCCGCCAACGAAGCCGGTTGCGACAACCTGCACTGGCTCGACGGCTCCATCCTCCGCGTCTGTTGCGACGACCACGATCGCTGCTACCAGAAGCGTGGTTGCGGCTCCTCGTCGTGGTGGCGGTTCTGGAGCAGCTGGCAATGTGACTTCTGCAACATGGAGGTAGTCCAATGCTTTCTGAGCGGCATCCAGACCTACTGCGACATCATGCGCCTGTCATGCTGAGCCGCTGGCCAGCGGTGGTCATCGGGGCCGTGACGTTTCTGGCCGCGCATGCAATAGAGGTTGCCGGGTGGACGACCTTGTTCCACGGCACGCGAGCGCCCTGGTTCCTCAACTCGAGCGCCGCGATCGCATTCACGCTCGCGGCGGTCTTCGCCGTCAGTTGCCTCATCGTGCCGTCAGGGCTGTCGGCGGGGCAGTCACGAGGACTCGGGTTCGGCCTGGGCGCGACCATCGCCATGACGGTTGTGCTACTGGCCGGACCAGGCCCGGGCACGATTTTTCCGATTGTGATCGTGTTCGGCGCCACGATCCTCGTCCTGGCCAGCGTCGCGGGCGCCTGGCTTGGGCGACAAGTCGCGAAGTGGCTCGGAAAAGCCTGATCAGCGGCCGACCGTCACTGGATGTCACGCACGCTACAGGAATGGCCGCGGGGTTTCACGACGCCGCGGCCGTTTCCATTTCACGCTGATTCTTGACCGGGTGCGAACGCGCATAGTACCGTTACCTGTTCCCGTCACTCTCAAATTCCCCATGGATCAGGCCGCAGACGCTCCGCTCAAGAAAACCCCGCTCAACGCTCGACATCGCGCATCGGGCGCGAAAATGGTGCCGTTCGGCGGCTGGGACATGCCTGTCGAATACAGCGGGCTCTCGGCCGAGCACGACGCGGTCCGAACCCGAGCCGGAATCTTCGACGTCAGCCATATGGGCGAGATGGAAATCGCGGGCAAGGACGCACTCACCGCGGTCCAGCGCATTTCGTCGAACGACGCGTCCAGGCTCGCAGTTGGTCAGGCACAGTACTCGGGGTTGCTCACACCGCAGGGTACGTTCGTGGACGACCTGCTGGTCTATCGCCTGGCTCCCGCGCATTTTCTGCTCGTGGTCAACGCCGGCAACATCGCCAAGGACTACGCCTGGATGGCGGACCAGATCAAGGGCGTCGGTGACGCGGTGGTGGTGGACTCGAGTTCGCGCTACGCGCTCATCGCCGTGCAGGGGCCCCAGGCGCTGAACGTTCTGCAGCCGCTCACCGGAGTGGACCTCGCCGGCATGAAGTACTACTGGTTTGGTCACGGCGAGGTCGCGAACGTCCGCGCCACGGTGTCGCGAACCGGTTACACGGGCGAGGACGGCTTCGAGATCTTTGTCCCGCCGCAGCAAGCCGACAAGGTGTGGCTGGCGCTTCTCGAGTCCGGTCAGTCGGCTGAGGTCATTCCGTGCGGCCTCGGCGCCCGCGACACGTTACGCCTCGAGGCCGGCATGCGCCTGCATGGCAACGACATCGACGAAACCACTACCGCCGTCGAAGCGGACCTGAACTGGATCGTCGGCTGGAAAAAAGACGACTTCAACGGTGCGTTGGCGTTGCGCGAGCAGAGGGCGAATGGTCCGAAACGTAAAATTGTCGGCTTCGAAATGCAGGAGCGCGGCATCGGGCGTCATGGTTACGACGCCTACATCGGCGACGCGAAAGTCGGCATCGTCACCAGCGGAACGCAGACACCGCACGTGAAGAAGGCGATCGGTATGGCTTACCTGCCGGTCGAGCATACGGCTGTCGACACGGAATTCGACGTGGACATCCGCGGCCGGCGCACCCGCGCGCGCGTCGTGCCGATGCCGTTCTACAAGCGCCAGAAGTAGATCGCGAACGTAGGCCGCGGCCTTTCAGGGCGCGGCAGAGTGGCAGAAGGAGCAACGATGGCGTATCCGGACACGTTGAAATATACGAAAGACCACGAATGGATCGACCTGTCGGGCGATAACGGCAAGGTCGGCATCACCGACTACGCGCAGCAGCAACTCGGTGACGTCGTCTACGTCGAGCTACCCGAAGTCGGCGCCAAGCTGAAGCAGGGGCAGTCGTTCGGCACGATCGAGTCCGTCAAGGCGGTGTCCGAGCTGTATTCGCCGGTCACGGGCGAGGTGGTCGAAGTCAACGGTGCGCTCAAGGACAAGCCCGAAGCCGTCAATAAGGATCCGCACGCGAGCTGGATGGTGGTCATCAAGCTGACCAACCCTTCCGAAAAGAGCGGGCTGCTCGACGCCGCACAATACGAAGCACTGACGAAGTAGCGCGAGCCTTCCGGCGAGCAGGTGACCTCAAAAACTATGCGTTCTGATTTCGAACAGTTTCAATCCCGGCACATCGGGCCCGATCGCGACGAACGCGATGCGATGCTCAAAGTCGTCGGCGCCTCGTCACTTGGCGCGCTGATCGACGAAGCCGTCCCTGCACGGATCCGCCTCAAGAAGCCGCTCGACCTGCCGGACGGCGAAAGCGAGTATCACTTCCTGCGCGAGCTGCGCGAAACCGCGTCGCGCAATCAGATTTTCCGGTCGTTCATCGGCCTCGGCTACTCGGACTGCATCACACCGAGCGTGATTCTGCGCAACGTCCTCGAGAACCCGGGCTGGTACACGCCGTATACGCCTTATCAGGCGGAAATCGCCCAGGGCCGGCTCGAGTCGCTGCTCAACTTCCAGACCATGGTGCGCGATCTCACCGGGATGGAAGTCGCCAATGCCTCGTTGCTCGACGAAGCCACTGCCGCCGCCGAAGCGATGACCATGCTGGCACGGGTGCACGGGAAGAAAGTCGATGGCATCGGCGGCGCGCCGCAATTTCTGGTGTCCGACTCGTGCTTCGCTCAAACCCTCGACCTGCTGCACTCGCGGGCAGAGCCGCTCGGCATTGAGATCGTCCTGATGCCGAACGAGCTGCTCGATTCGGTGGAATTCGGCGAGCGCGTCTTTGGTGCGCTGGTGCAGACGCCCGATAACGGCGGCCGCGTGCTCGATTTGCGGGCGTTCATCGCGCGGGCGAAGAACGCCGGGGTGTTGGTGGCGGTCGGGTCGGATTTGCTGGCGTTGACGCTGTTGACGCCTCCCGGCGAAATTGGCGCCGACATTGTCTACGGCAATTCGCAGCGATTCGGTGTGCCACTCGGCTATGGCGGACCACACGCAGCGTTCTTTGCAACGCTCGAAAAGCACGTACGGCAGGCGCCCGGCCGCATTATCGGCGTATCGGTAGACTCGCAGGGCAATACGGCCTACCGCATGGCGTTGCAGACGCGCGAGCAGCACATCCGCCGCGAAAAGGCGACGTCAAATATCTGCACGGCTCAGGCCCTGCTGGCCAACATCGCGGGTCTCTACGCCGTGTACCACGGGCCTCAGGGTCTGAAGCGGATCGCCACGCGCGTGCACGCCTACGCGAGGCTGCTGACCCGCGAGCTTGCGCGCCTGGGCTTCCGCCAGCTGAACGATGTGTACTTCGACACCCCGCGCTTCGAAGTCCCCGGTGGCGTGCAGGCGGTCGGTCAGATCGTCAAGGCGGCCCAGGAACTCCGGATCAACCTCGGTTACCGGATGGACAACACCATTCACGTCGCGCTCGACGAAACGGTGGACGAGAGCGATATCCTGGCGCTGCTGCAGGTGTTTGCGGCAGGCGCCGCGGTCAAGACCGTCGCCTTCGACCGGTCCACCGATACGCTGGCGCCGGCGTTTCCATCCGGTCTGGCGCGTACCAGCCCGTTCCTCCTGCACCCGGTGTTCAACACGCATCATTCGGAAACGCAGATGATGCGCTACATCCGCGGACTCGAACGGAAGGACATCGGCCTCGACACGTCGATGATTCCGCTGGGCTCGTGCACGATGAAGTTGAACGCGGCGTCGGAGATGCTGCCGATCACGTGGCCCGGGTTCGGGAAGCTGCATCCGTTCGCGCCGGTCGATCAGGCGCAGGGCTACCAGCAGATTTTCCGCGAGATCGAGAAGACCCTCTGTGAGATCACCGGATTCGCGGCGGCATCGCTGCAGCCGAACTCGGGAGCCCAGGGCGAGTACGCGGGCCTGCTGGTGATTCGCGCATACCTCAAGGATCGTGGTCAGTCGTCACGCAATATCGTGCTGATTCCTTCGTCTGCGCACGGCACCAATCCCGCGAGCGCGGTGATGGCCGGCATGCACGTGGTCATCGTCGCGAGCACGAGCGAGGGCAACATTGACGTCGCCGATCTCAAGGCCAAGGCGGTCGAGCACAGGGACCGCCTTGCGGCGCTGATGGTGACCTACCCGTCCACGCACGGCGTGTTCGAAGAGAGCATCCAGGACATCTGCGCCATCATTCACGAACACGGTGGTCAGGTGTACATGGACGGCGCCAACATGAACGCGCAGGTGGGGCTCACCAGTCCCGCCACGATTGGCGCGGACGTCTGTCACATCAACTTGCACAAGACCTTCAGCATTCCGCACGGTGGCGGCGGGCCTGGCATGGGTCCGATCGGCGTGGCAAAGCATCTGGCGCCGTACCTGCCGGGTCACCCGATCATCAAAACCGGCGGCGACCACGCGATTCCGGCGATTTCCGCGGCGCCTTGGGGCAGTTCGAGCATCCTGCTGATCTCGTACGCCTACATGAAGATGCTCGGCGGCGACGGCATGACCGACGCGACCCGCTACGCGATTCTCAACGCGAACTATCTCAAGTCACGCCTCGAGCCGTACTTCCCGGTGCTCTACACGCGCGAGAACGGTCGCGTCGCGCACGAGATGATCTTCGACCTGCGTCCGCTGAAGCAGGTCAGCGGCATCGACGAGACCGACGTCGCGAAGCGGCTGATGGATTACGGCTTCCACGCGCCGACCGTCTCGTTTCCGGTGGCGGGCACGATCATGGTGGAACCGACCGAGAGCGAAGCCAAGGACGAACTCGATCGTTTCTGTGAAGCCATGATTGCGATTCGCGGCGAGATTCAGTCGGTGATCGACGGCAAGGCGGACCCGAAGGACAACGTCCTGAAGAACGCCCCCCATACCGCCGGCATGGTGACCTCGGACGATTGGAGCCATGCCTACTCGCGCGAGCAGGCGGCGTTCCCGCTGCCGTTCGTCCGCGCCAGCAAGCACTGGCCGAGCGTCGGACGGATCGACAACCCGTACGGCGACCGCAATCTGATGTGCGCCTGTCCGCCGGTCGCCGAATACGCGTAGAACCGTCCGAGTTGAAAGCTCAGGACACCGTCGAATGGCGTTCGGTCAGCTTGAGTGCGGCGCGACGAAAGCCCGCGAGTAGAGCCTTCCCGATCGGCCCAGGAACGCCTGCGCCGATCTTGTGTTCGTCCACCTGAACAATCGGCACCAGCTCCCGCGTCGTGCTGGTCAGAAACGCTTCGTCCGCGGCGAAGAGGTCCTCGTCTCGCAGCACTGCCTCGCGTACCGGAATGCCGTCCTCAGCCCCAATCTCGAACATGAACTCACGGGTGATACCCGGCAATAGCCCCGCAGCGACCGGCGGCGTCAGCGCCACACCGTTCTTGACGATGAACAGGTTGGATTGCGTGCATTCGGCGAGCTCGCCCTTGTAGTTGCGCATGATGCCTTCGAACCCGCCGCGCCTGAGCGCCTCCTGCATGCCGAGGGCGTTGTTGATCAGACTGTTGGACTTGATCAGCGGGTTCACCGTCGCCGGATGGTTCCGCACCACCGGCACGAGCGATACCCGCACGCCCTGCTCGAATGCTGCGGCCGGTGGATCGGCGTTCGGCTTCACGATGACGACGACCGACGAGGTCGGGCACGCCGCAGGATCGTAGGTGAGTTCGCCAACGCCTCGCGTCACGAGGATGCGGATGTACGCCTCGTTGTGGACGCCGTCGCCGAGCTTCGCTGCGGTCATGGTGTCGCGAAAGCGGGTCGCGATCTCGTCATTCGAAAGCGGAATCGGCAGCGCCAGCATGTCCGCTGACGTGCGCAGCCGGCGCATGTGCCGCTCGAACAGGAACGGCTGGCCGTTGTAGGTGCGCAGCGTCTCGTAGACGCCCTCGCCGTACAGGAATCCGTGATCGAAGACCGGGACGACGGCGTGCTCCTGGTCGGAGATCCGCCCGTTGACGTTGATTGTCGCTGCCATAGCTGCAGAGCGTACATCAGACCAGAACATCGATCCAACAGCGGGGGCACAAAGCAGATTCCATAAGGTAAGATCCATTCATGCGCGTCTTCAATGCCGCACAGATGCGCGAAGCCGACCGCCGCGCCATCGACGACATCGGCATTCCGTCGCTGGTGCTGATGGAAAACGCCGGCCGCCAGGCGGTCGCAGCGATGGAGGCGATTTACAGCGATCTGTCCGACCGTCAGGTCGCGGTGCTGTGCGGCCGCGGCAACAACGGCGGCGACGGCTTCGTCGTTGCCCGCACGCTGATCCAGCGCAACGTGGACGTCTCCGTATTCCTGATGGGACGCGTCTCAGAGGTCCGCGGCGATGCGCGCGTGAACCTCGAAATCCTGGGCCGTCTGGGT
>DASXIR010000320.1:0-44824 GCA_036497895.1 Vicinamibacterales bacterium
TCGTCGGTCTTGGTATCGCCTTTCTGGTCTACGCGGCGACGGTGGTCAGGGGCTGTCTGGCGATGCCGACCGGTGTGCAGACTGCGATCGGTTTCGTGACCGCATTCTTCGACACGCTCGGGATTGGCTCGTTCGCGACGACCACCGCGGTCTACAAGCTTCGCGACATGGTGCCGGTCCAGTTGATACCGGGCACCATGAACGTCGGCCACGCGTTGTCCACGATTGCGCAGGCATTCATCTACACCAGCATCGTGCCGGTCGAACCGACCACGCTGGTGTTGATGATTGCGGCCGCGACGGCCGGAGCGTGGCTCGGCGCCGGCGTGGTCGTGCACTGGCCTCGCCGAAAGATTCAGCTGGGGATGGGCATCGCGCTGCTGGGCGCTGCCGCCATCATGCTGCTTTCGCAGTTGAACCTGGTGCCCGGCGGCGGCGATACGCTCGGGCTCGGCGGCGTGCGCCTGGCGATCGGCCTGGCCGGCAACTTCGGACTTGGCATCCTGATGATGCTGGGCATCGGCCTCTACGCGCCGTGCATGATTCTGGTCAGCCTGCTCGGCATGAACCCCACCGCGGCGTTCCCAATCATGATGGGTTCGTGCGCGTTTCTGATGCCGGTCAGCAGCATGCGGTTCGTGCGAACCCGCAGCTACGATGCAAAGGCGGCGCTCGGGCTGGCGCTGGGCGGCTTCCCGGCGGTGCTGGTTGCGGCATACCTCGTGCGATCGTTGCCGCTCGGTGCGGTCCGCTGGCTGGTCGTCGCGGTCGTGATCTACACGTCTCTCAATATGCTCACCACGGCGCAACCGGCCGCGGCGGAAACCAATCCCAACGTGGCGCAACTGAATGCGTAAGCCGGTCGTTCTGATTACCGGCGCCGGCGGCGAGATCGGGCACGGCCTGGTCACCCGCCTTGCACCCTCCGCATCGATCGTGACCCTCGACGTCAGCCCGCTCGATGCCTCGCTCGCTCCGCTGGTCGTGCGCGAGTTCACCGGCTCGATCACCGACACCAGCCTCCTCGATCGGATCCTTGCCGAGTTCGAAGTGGACCGGGTGTTTCACCTGGCGGCGCTGCTGTCCACGCGTTCCGAGTTCACGCCCGTGACCGCGCATCACGTGAACGTTGAAGGTACGTTGAACCTGCTCGAGTTCGCACAACGTCAGGGCGAGTCACACGGCCGTCCCGTGGTGTTCATCTACCCCTCGTCTATCGCCGCCTACGGTTTGCCGAGCCTCGAGGCGAAGAGGCGCGCGGAGGCCGTCACCGAGGATCAGTTCGCGCTGCCGGTGACCATGTACGGGTGCAACAAGCTGTACTGCGAGCAGCTGGGTCACTATTACGCGCACCATTACAAGCAGCTGTCGGCAGACGCAATCGCCCGCGTCGACTTCCGGTGCGTGCGATTTCCGGGGCTGATTTCGGGTTTGACGCTGCCTTCCGGCGGCACCTCGGACTACGCGCCCGAGATGATTCACGCCGCGGCCAAAGGCGAACCCTATCAGTGCTTCGTCCGGCCCGATGCAACGATTCCGTTCATGGCGATGCCCGATGGCGTCGATGCGCTGCTGACACTGGCCGCCGCGCCCCGCGACCGGCTGACCCGCAGCGCCTACAACCTGTCTGCGTTCAACCCGTCGGCGGCCGAAATCCGCGAAGTCGTGATCGCCGCCTTCCCCGACGCGGCGATCACCTACCAGGTGGACCTCAAACGTCAGGGCATCGTCGACTCGTGGCCCGCGGCGGTGGACGATTCGGCGGCGCGGCGCGACTGGCAGTTCAATCCCGCCTACGACTTCGATCGTGCCTTTCGCGAGTACCTGATTCCGACGATCCGGCAACGCTATCGCGGCTGAACCTCACGGCGGGCACGCGCGAACCGTCGCGCCGCTGGGTGCCGGTATCGGCCGCCTGGCTGCGTTTCGCGTCGTCGCAGGTAAAATGTGCCGAGCGATGCCTTCCGTCACCGCGTTTGCGCCGGCTACAGTTTCAAATGTTGCGTGCGGGTTCGACGTGCTCGGGTTCGCGTTGAACGAGCCCGGCGACGAGGTCACCGCTCGCAGCGTGGACGATGGGGAATCGGCGGTGCCGCGGGTGCTGATCGACGACATCCTGAACGATCGGGGACGGCTGCCTCGAGATCCCGCGAAGAACACCGCGAGCGTGGCGGTGCAGGCGCTTCTTGCGGCGCTCAACCGGGGCCGCAGCATTGCGCTCACCATTCGCAAAGGCCTGCCGCTGTCGAGTGGACTCGGCGGCAGTGCCGCCAGCGCCGTCGCAGCGGTTGTCGCGGCCGATGCGCTGCTCTGTGCCGGCGCATCGCCCGAGACCCTGATGGCGTGTGCGTTCGAAGGCGAGCGTCTCGCGGCTGGTTCGGCGCATGGCGACAACATCGCGCCGGCAGTCTACGGCGGGTTCGTGCTCGTCCGCGTCGCCAGCCCGCCTGACGTGATTCGTCTGCCGATCCCTCGCGGACTGACCGCGGTCGTAGTGCACCCGGACCTCGAAATCGAAACCGCGCGGGCGCGGGCGCTGCTCGGTCCGACCGTGCCGCTCGCGGACGCCATCCAGCAGTGGGCGAACCTCGGTGCGTTTGTGGACGCGCTGCACCGCGGTGACTTCGACCAGATGGCGCGGTCACTCCAGGACTCGATCGCTGAACCGCGCCGTGCGCAACTGGTGCCGGGGCTTGCACTGATCAAACGTGCAGCCGCCGATGCCGGGGCGCTGGGCTGCAGTCTGTCAGGATCCGGTCCATCGCTGTTTGCCCTCTGCCGCGACAGCGACTCGGCGGCAGCCGTGGCCGCGGCGATGACCAAAGCCGTGAAAGTCCACATCGGCGGCGAGCCGCAAACCTACGTCTCGGCGATCGCTTCCAGCGGCGCACGCGTCATCGTCCCCGCGTCAGTCTGACATGCGATTTCTCACCACCAGAGGACAGGCGCCGGCGGTGCCGTTCGAGACGGCACTGTTCGAAGGGTTGGCGCCTGACGGCGGTCTGTACGTGCCTGAAGCGATCGAGCCGTGGGCACCGGACGAACTCGAGCGCCTGCCACGGCGAACCCTCACCGAGATCGGGCTGCGGGCGCTGCGACCTTACGCACGCGGCGCCATCGATCCGGCCACGCTCGAAGCGGTCGTTGTCGAAGCATTGAACTTTCCGATCCCGCTGGTCGAAATCGAGCCGGGTATTTTTTCGCTCGAGCTGTTCCACGGGCCGACGCTGGCATTCAAGGACGTTGGTGCGCGGGTCATGGCCCGGCTGATGGCGGCGTTGCATCGGGCCAACGAGCCGCTCACCGTGCTGGTCGCCACGTCCGGCGATACGGGCAGCGCCGTCGCGCATGCGTTTCATCGCGTGCCGCACACCCGCGTCGTAATTCTCTATCCGCATGGCCGGGTCAGCCCAACCCAGGAAGCGCAACTGACCATGTTCAATGACGAACGTGGCAACGTGCGCGCCTACGCCGTCTCGGGCAGCTTCGACGACTGTCACCGGCTGACGCGAGCGATGTTCAGCGACACCGAGACGAAGCGACGCGTGCGCCTGACCTCCGCCAACTCGGTGAATATTGGCCGTTTGCTGCCGCAATCGATCTACTACTTTCACGCCCTGGCCCGGCTGGCGGAACACGCCACCGGAACTGAGCCCGCCGCTGCCGTCTTCTCGACTCCGAGCGGTAACTTCGGTAACCTGACGGCCGGACTGCTGGCCCGACGGGCCGGATTGGGAATCGCACACTTCGTCGCGGCTACGAACATCAACGACGTCGTGCCTGAATATCTGCGGTCGGGCGTGTTCGAGCCACGCGCGTCGGTGCAGACGCTGTCGAACGCCATGGACGTGGGGCATCCCAGCAACTTCGAACGCATGCTCTGGCTGTATGGCGGTCAACTCGAAGCGATGCAGGCCGACGTCACCGGTGTCCGTCACACGGACGGGGATGTGCGCGAGACCATCCGCCGCGTCCACCGGCAATATGGCTATCTGTTGGATCCGCACAGCGCCATCGCCTACATGGGACTGGTGGGCCGAGATGGCCAGGAAAGGCGCGGCACATTGCGCGGTCGTCCCGGCGTATTCCTCGCCACTGCGCATCCGGCGAAATTCGCCGAGATCGTGGATCCAATCGTCGGCCGCGAGATGGAGAAGCCGGCGCCGCTGGCTCAGGCCCTGGCGCGGCCGAGGCATGTCATCAGAATCGAAGCCACGCTCGACGCCGTGCGCTCGATTGTGACGAGCGACTGATGTATTCGTACCGCCGCGACGTGCTCGAACATCTGCTGCGTCACGGCGTCCGCCCGACCGCGAATACGAATCCACAGCTCGTGCGCGACTACGTCCGCGACCTCTACAAGTACGAAATCCGGCGGCTGCGTGACCGCTACGTCGGCGGCGAATTTCCGAAGCGCGAGTACGCCGAGCGCGTTGACGCCCTGCGCCGGACCTACACGGTCCTCGCGCTCCACGCCCCGCAATTTCTCGAGCCGTCATCTCCGGCATGAACGCTAACGAGCAACCAGTCGGCGATGCCGACGCGCTGGCGCCCGTCGTCTACGACGAGCTGCGACGGTTGGCCGCCGCCTACATGCGGCGGGAGCGTCCTGGCCAGACGCTGCAGGCGACCGCACTGGTCCACGAGGCCTACCTGCGGTTGGCCGGCGCCGGCACCCCGTGGAACGACGAGCGTCATTTCGTCGGGATTGCGGCGCGCTCGATGCGACAGATTCTGGTCGAGCGCGCCAGGGCGCGCGGTGCCCAGAAGCGTTGGGCCGGGCTCGACCGCGTTTCGATGACCGACGCGCTCGCCGTGGCCTCGGCTCCGGTCAATCAATTGCCGGCGCTGGACGATGCGCTGAATCGACTGGAGCAGATCGATCCGGAGCAGGCCCGGATCGTGGAGCTGCGCTATTTCGCCGGTCTGAGCATCGAAGACGCCGCCGCCGCGCTCGACATTTCGCCGGCCACCTTGAAACGTCGCTTCGCGCTCGCCCGTGCGTGGTTGTTTCGTGAGATGAGCGCCGGATGACATCCGCGCAACAGCGCCGTGTCCGTGATCTGTTCGAGGCCGCGCTGGACCGCGAGGACCCGAACGTGGTCGCCTGGATCGGGGAGCAGACCGCCGACGATCCGGTGGTGCGAGCCGAACTCCTGTCGCTCGTCGATCATCACTCGCGCGCCGGCGTATTTCTCGAGCGGCCGATTGTCGAGCAGGCCTCGGAGCTCCTCGGCGACGAGGATCCGCTCGCGCCGGGCGATCAGGTCGGCCCTTACCTCGTCGTCCGCGAGCTTGGCCGTGGCGGCATGGGCCGCGTCTATCTGGCGTCCGATCCACGGCTGGGTCGAACCGTGGCGCTGAAGGCGCTCGCGCCAAACCTGACGCGCGACCCGTTGCAGCGCGAGCGACTGCGCCGCGAAGCCAGGGCCGCCGCCGCGCTGACCCATCCGGGTATTTGCACGGTCTACGCGCTCGAGGAAATCGATGGTCAGCTCTACATCGCGAGCGAGTTTGTTGACGGCGGTACCCTGGCCGACGAGATTCGCTCGCAGCGGCGGCCTTCGCGAGAGCAACTGAGCGCCACCGCACGCGAACTTGCCGCTGCACTGGCCAGCGCGCACGGCAAAGGCATCGTGCACCGCGATCTCAAACCTGAAAACGTGATGCGCACACGGGACGGG
Source organism: Vicinamibacterales bacterium (assembly GCA_036497895.1). GTDB lineage: Bacteria > Acidobacteriota > Vicinamibacteria > Vicinamibacterales > CAVVIG01 > CAVQFC01. Next base: position 5,685 of record DASXIR010000320.1, read on the forward strand.
CGGCTGAAGATTCTGGATTTTGGACTCGCGCAGCTCAACGCCGCGGTCCCTGACGGCCCCGGCCTGACGCAGGCGGGCATGCTCATTGGCACGCCGGCATACATGGCGCCCGAGCAAATCAACGGTCAGCCGGCCGATCAGCGTTCCGACGTCTTCGCGCTCGGTGTGTTGTTCTACGAGTACGCCTGCGGGGCCCATCCGTTTGCATCGGGGACCACGCTGGCCACAGTGGCGCGCGTCCTCGAGGGACAGGCCTCACCGATTGCCGGGCGCGCGGACGTCTCGCACGGCGTTGCCGCCGTGATCACGCGTTGCTTGAAGAAATCGCCGGCCGATCGGTTCGGTTCCGCGGCAGAGATCGTCGCCGCGCTTGACGCGGCGTCCGCCGACCCAGGTGTATCCGGACAGCACGCACTCTGGTGGCGAGGCCATCAAGTGGCGATCGTCGCCATCTATGCGGGCGGCGTCGTGCTCGCGTGGCAGATCAAGGAGTGGATTGAGACGCCGCTCACCGTCGGGATCTTCCTGGCGTTAGGCGGTCTCGCAACCGTGGCTGGCATTCTCCGCGGTCACCTGGTCTTTACATCGGCGGTCAACCCCAGCCGGCTCCCGATCGAGCGTCGCCGGACCAGCCGGCCACTGCTACTGCTCGACGGGATCACGGCGATTCTGCTCGTCGCGGACGCATTGCTCGTGGCGCGTGCCCGCGCCCTGCCGGCGCTGCTCGCTCTGGCGCTCGGCGTCGGCATTACTCTCGCTTCGGTCGTGCTCGAACCCGCGACCACCGAAGCAGCTTTTGGGGGCGAACGATGATTGCGGTCGAGATTCGCGAACCTGGTGGTCCGGATGTTCTGGTTCCGGTGGAGCGGCCGATGCCAGTCCCGGTCGCCGGAGAAGTGTTGATCAAGGTCGCCGCCGCGGGCGTCAATCGCCCTGATGTCTTTCAGCGTCTCGGCAACTATCCGCCGCCCAAGGGCGTGACCGACATTCCCGGACTCGAGATCGCCGGGACCATCGAGCAGCGTGGCGAGGGTGTGACCGAGTGGAAAATCGGCGATCGGGTTTGCGCGCTCGTCGCCGGAGGCGGCTACGCCGAGTACTGTGTCGCGCCGACACCGCAATGCCTGCCGGTTCCGCGCGGCCTCGATTTCGTCGTCGCGGCCGCGATTCCCGAAACCTATTTCACGGTCTGGACCAACGTTTTTCAGCGCGGCCGACTCGCCGGCGGCGAATCGTTGCTCGTTCATGGCGGCTCGAGCGGCATCGGCACGACCGCGATTCAGCTGGCGCGGGCGCGCGGGGCCCGGGTGTTCGCGACGGCCGGTTCGGCGGAGAAGTGCGCGGCGTGTAAGCGGCTTGGCGCGGAGCGCGCGATCGACTATCACGCGGAAGACTTCGTGGCCATCGTCCGCGAACTGACCGGCGGACAGGGCGTGGACGTGATTCTCGACATTGTCGGCGCCGACTACTTCGCACGTAACGTCGAGGCGCTCGCCCACGAAGGCCGGCTGGTTGAAATCGCCACGCTGCATGGCGTCAAGGCCGAGCTGAACATCCAGAAGATCATGCAGCGCCGGTTGACCATCACCGGATCGACGCTCCGCGCACGATCGATCGCCGAGAAAGGCGCGCTCGCCGAAGCGGTTCGTGAGCAGGTCTGGCCGCTGCTCGAGGCCGGGACGGTCCGGCCGTTGATCCATGCGACGTTTCCGCTGCGCGACGCCTCAGCGGCGCATCGGGTGATGGACGCCGGCACTCACATCGGGAAACTGGTCCTGACGGCGTAATCAAGTAATCTAGTCATCGAGTCATGTTCAGGATTGAGCGTATGGACAACATCACAAGCCTCCAGATTACTGACGGCAAGGTCGGCACCGGCGCCGCCGCTACCGCCGGCAAAACCGTGACGGTGCACTACACCGGCTGGCTGTACGACCCCAAGGCCGCGGATCACAAAGGCAAGAAGTTCGACAGCTCGAAGGATCATGGCGATCCGTTCGAGTTCAAGCTCGGCGCCCGCCAGGTAATCAGCGGCTGGGATCAGGGCGTGGCGGGGATGAAGATTGGCGGCACGCGGACGCTGGTCATCCCGTCCGAACTCGGTTACGGCTCGCGCGGCGCGGGCGGAGCGATTCCACCGAACGCCACGTTGCTGTTCGACGTGGAACTGCTCGGCGTGAAATAAGACACGCCGATGGACTACGTTCGGCTTGGCAATACCGGCCTCAAGGTCTCACGGATTTGTCTCGGTACCATGACCTACGGCACGCCGGAGTGGCGGCCGTGGGTGCTCGACGAGGCCGCGAGCCGTCCGTTCATCGCGCGGGCGCTCGACCACGGCATCAACTTCTTCGACACCGCGGACATGTACTCACGCGGTGTCAGCGAGCAGGTGCTCGGCCGGGCGCTGAAGGATTTCACGAAGCGCCATCAGGTCGTCGTCGCCACCAAGGCGTTCTACGGCGTCACCGACGGCCCCAACAACCAGGGCCTGTCGCGCAAACATCTCTTTGAAGCGATCGACGCGTCGTTGGCGCGGTTGGGCACCGACTACGTCGACCTGTACCAGATTCACCGCTTCGACTACCAGACTCCGATCGAGGAAACGCTCGAAGCGCTCCACGACATCGTCAAGTCGGGGAAGGTCCGGTATGTCGGCGCGTCGAGTATGTTCGCCTGGCAGTTCATGAAGATGCTCGCCGTGTCGGATGCGCACGGCTGGACGCGCTTCGTGTCGATGCAGAACCATTACAACCTGGTATACCGGGAAGAGGAGCGCGAGATGATGCCGCTCTGTCTCGACCAGGGTGTGGGCGTGATCCCGTGGAGTCCGCTGGCTCGAGGGTTTCTGGCAGGCAATCGGCGCGGCGCCGAGCGCGGTGACACCGCCCGCGCCAAAACCGACGACTTTGCCCACGCGCTGTACTACAGCGATGCCGACTTCACGATCGCCGACCGCGTCGGCGAACTGGCGCTGCGGCGCGGCGTCAAGCCGACACAGATCGCGCTGGCCTGGATGCTTGCGAAGCCTGGCGTCACCGCTCCGATCATCGGCGCTTCGAAACCGCCGCATCTCGACGAGGCCGTCGCGGCGCTCAGTCTCAGGCTCGAGGCCGACGAGATGGCGTTTCTCGAAGCGCCGTATCAGCCGCACGCGACCCTCGGTCACCGCTGACCTTGTTCTCCCGCCAATCCTTCGTCGCGCTGCGGCACCGCAACTTCCGGCTGATCTGGATCGGTTTGATGGTGTCGTTCACCGGTTCGATGATGCAGAACGCCGCCCTGTTGTGGCACGTCTCGCTGCTGGTGCCTGAACGCAAGGGCCTCGCGCTCGGCATGGTCGGACTGGTGCGCGTCGTGCCGGTCGCGTTCTTCTCGATGCTCAGCGGAGTGGTCGCTGACGCATGGGACCGGCGCAAGCTGTTGCTCTTCACTCAGGTCTGCGCGACGTTTGTCGCACTGACGCTGGCGGTGCTGACCTTTCGTGGCCTGACCCACGTCTGGCCGGTATACGTGCTCGCCGCCCTCGGCGCGGCCGTCGGCGCGTTCGATCTCCCGGCGCGCGGTGCGCTGGTGCCGACCCTGGTTCCGCGGGAAGACCTGCCGAACGCGATCAGCCTCAACGCCATCATGTTCCAGACCGCGTCGGTGGTCGGGCCGTCGCTTGGTGGCGTGGTGATCGCGGCTTCCGGCGTCGGCTGGGTGTACGTCGCCAACGCGATTTCGTTCTCCTTCGTGATCCTCGCGCTGCTGATGATGCGCGACGTGCCGGTCCGCCCGGCGTCGGAGGGGGGATCGCGAGACGACGTGTCGTTGACCGCCGCGCTCGAAGGGCTCCGCTTCGTGTTTGCCTCGCCTCTGATTCGATCGACGATGCTGCTCGATTTCTTCGCGACGTTCTTCTCGTCGGCCACGGCGTTGCTGCCGATCTTCGCGCAGGACATCCTGCAGATCGGCGCCCGGGGCTACGGTTGGTTGTACGCGGCGCCGGCCGTCGGCGCGCTCGTCGCAAGCGCCGTCATGGTCGGCATCACCGATCGAATCGATCGGCGCGGTCCGACCCTGTTGTGGGCAGTGGCCGGCTATGGACTGGCGACCGTCGTGTTCGGCATCTCCCGCTCGTTCTGGGTGACGTTCCTCTGCCTCGCCCTGACCGGCGCCACCGACACCGTGAGCATGGTGATTCGCAACATCGTCCGCCAGCTCGAGACCCCTGACCGGCTGCGTGGACGCATGACCGGCGTCAACATGGTGTTCTTCATGGGCGGTCCGCAACTCGGCGAGCTCGAGGCCGGCGCCGTTGCGAACTGGCTCGGCGCGCCGTTTTCCGTGATCAGCGGCGGCATCGGTTGCCTGATCGCAACCGCCTGGGTCGCGTTCTCGACGCCCGCGCTCCGGAACTACCGCAGCCTGCGCTCAGCCACGACGAAGTAGGGAAGCGAGCAGACCGAAAGCGCCGCCGCAACGCCAAACGCCGCGGGGAACCCGATCTGCTCGATCAGCCAGCCGACGATGGTCGAACCAGTGCCGATGCCGGTGTCGAACGCCGCGAGGATCGCGCCGAAGGCCGCGCCCCTCCTGATCGGGCTGACGTCGGTCAACACGTGGGCCACGAACACGGGATACGCAGTGCCGAACCCGGCGCCGAACGTCATCGCCGAAATCAACTGGGTCGCGAGCGTTGACCCCGCCGCGAACGTCGTCAGGCCAATCGCGACCAGCGCCAGGCACGGCATCAGCACCCGCCGATAGCCGATCCGATCGGCCAGTGGCGCTGACAGCGGACGCGTCAGGAGAATGACGATCGCGAGCGTGGTCAGGTACACACTTCTCGGCGAGATGTGAAAGGCGTCGGCATACATCGCGCTGAAGCTCGTGATCGCGCCGTAGCCGAAGGAACACAGGAACAGGGTGAACGCCAGAGCGAGGATCCGCCATTCGATCAGGGTTCGGCTCCATGTCGGCATCCAGCCGACCCGTCCCAGCGGCAGCGTCAACTGACGCGCGAGCGGCGTATCGTCTGGCAACGCGAAGGCGATGATCCCCATGAGCACGTTGAGACTGGCGCAGGAGCCGCAGATCCACAGCCAGCCGCCGCGCTGCATGATCCAGAATGCGATTGGAGGCGCGACCGCGATCGCGGCGATGCTCGACATGCCCCAGTAGCCGATACCTTCGGCACGGCGTGTGTCCGGCAGCAGGTTGGTGAGGTAGGCGGCGGACGCGGACAGCAGGCCAGACCAGAACACGCCGTGGACGATGACCAGCGTCAGCATCACGACGTAGCTGCTGGTCATCGCATAGCCGCCGGCGCAGAGCAGGATGACGACGCTGGCGATGATCAAGGTGCGGCGGCGCCCGATGCGGTCGCTGATGATACCGGTCAACGGCGCCGACAGCGCCGATGCGTAGGTGAGCAGGCCGAGAAACAGCCCCGCGGCAAACGTGCTGCCGCCAAGCGCCTGGATCCGGTACGGCGCGGTGGGCAGCAGCTGGAACGCCGACAGGAACACCGTAAAGGTAAACCCGCACATGACGAAGAAGCGCGGCGTGAACAATCGGTCCGACATGGACCACGAAGTATACGTGGTCGGCGTGATCTCGGACACGCACGGGTTGGTGCGGCCCGCGGTCGCGACAGTGTTCGCGGGCGTCGATCGAATTCTCCACGCCGGTGACGTCGGCGGAACGGCGGTGCTCGCGGCGCTTTCGGCAATCGCCCGGGTTGACGCGGTCTACGGCAACGTCGATGACTCGCACGATCCTGCGCTGGCGCGCGAACGGGTGGTGACGATCGGCGGCGTGACCATTCACGTGAGTCATGGCCACGAGCTGGGCCGGCCGACTGCGGCGCTGGCGCTCGCGAAATACCGAGGCGACATCGTCGTATTCGGACACACGCATCAGGCGCTGATCGAGCGGGATGGAAGCGGCCGGGTGGCGCTCAATCCCGGAGCGGCGGGCCCGCGCCGGTTTGACGTTCGGCCGAGCGTCGCGCGAATCACCATTCGCAACGGCGTCGCCGACACCGAGATCATTTCGCTGGCGTGAACTCGACGGTGATCTCGCGATCGAGGTTGATCTTCAGTCCTGGCGCCGTCTTGATGATCGCCTTCGCCTCGTCGGACGTTTTCGCCGCCTGTAGGCGCGGTACCAGGGTGTCGTCGCCCAGCACCTTGTCGAGATCGATCTCGAGCAGTGTCACGCGCTGGCCTTCGACCCACGGGCTGCTGGTCTTAACCACCGGGCCGTTGGGCTCGACGGCGAGCAGCACCCTGGCACCGGCGAGCAGGGTCTTGACCATCGCGAGCTGGTTTGCGGCGGCGGGTGATCCGAGCGCGTCGACGAAGTTCGGTTCGGGTACGTTGATGTGAAGGGTCGCGTTGCCGTCGGCTTGCCGCGCGATCGAGAACGTGATGGTCTCTCCCTGCGAGCTCATGCCGCCGGCCTTCACCGAAATGCCGCCGGGCGCCGCAGGCTGGGTCGAGATTCGGAGCTGACTGACGTCCGTGAAGGCGTAGACGGCGTCGCGACCCTGGCCGATCGGCGACTGCACTGGTGCAGACGACACGTAGGTGACGCCCGGACCGATGCTCGTGACCAGATCGCGCGCCTGTTGCTCCGAAAGCGGGTCGTCGCCCGGACCGCGCTTGCCGCCCAGCGCCGCAAAGTTGCGCAGCTGGGTGAGCGCCGCTGTGGTGTAGAGCATCCGATGCTCGATCGTGCCGCTGCCGTCGCCGTTGACCTTCAGCACAGTGGTCATTTGAAAGCACGCGCTCGAGGTCAGCGCAGCCGTAAGGAGAAGCCCGAGAGTCGGCACCCGCATGTCACCACGATGCCACAGATCGCCGATCGACCGGACTAGAATCACGCGAATATGGCCGCGGGTCGCAACTCCCGGGTGCCGCGCGTCCCATTGAATCGCGCGCTGTCCAAACTCGGCATCCTGTCCCGCTCACAGGCGACCGTCGCGATTGTGGCGGGACGGGTCACGGTCGGAGGCCGTGTGGTCCGCGATCCCGCGCATCTCGTCGCCGTCGATCGCGACCGCTTCACCGTTGATAATCACTCGCGCGAGCGCACCGCCTGGCGAACGATTCTCCTGCACAAGCCACGTGGCGTGGTGACGACACGGCACGATCCGGACGGGCGGCGGACCGTCTACGATGTCGTCACTGGTATCCAGCCGGATCGACTCACGGCGCTGAATGCGGTCGGCCGCCTCGACCTCGCGACTTCCGGCCTGCTTCTCCTCACCACCGACACGCAGTTGGCCAACTGGATCACCGATCCCGAGCACGGTGTTCCGCGCGTATATATCGCCACGGTCAGGGGCGAGGTCAGTGATGAAGAGCTTGAACGACTGCGTGACGGAGTCGATTCGCGTGGCGAGCGGATTCGCACTGGGACGGTGACGTGCCGCAAGCGATCGCGCCGCGAGTCTCACCTGACGCTGCAGCTGACCGAGGGCAGGAACCGCGAAGTGCGCCGGCTGTTCGAGGCCATCGGCCACGAGGTGACCCGGCTCAAGCGCGTGCGGCTCGGTCCGTTCGAGCTCGGCTCTCTCGAGCCCGGGCACTGGCGGGATGTGAGTCGCGACGAGATTCGCGCCGCATTTCCTCTGGCGTCAATCGACGGCGCCCGCCGCCCGTCCGGCGTTCAGTCCCGGACCTGACAGTCATTCATGGTCACCATTACACAGAACGCGCATCCGCCATTCGCGGATCGCCGGCTCGAGCGTCGTGGCTGAAGTATTATTTTTGGATGGATCTGTTCGCACCAGCCGCTGCACCCGCCGCCCCGCAACTCCGTGAGCGTCAGGATATTCCCGACCGTTTCAAATGGAACCTGACCCACATTTTCGCGGACTGGCAGGCGTGGCAGGCCGGCTACGACACGCTGGACGCGAAGATCGGCGCCTATGCCGCACTGCAGGGCACGCTGGCACGCGGCGCCGAGCATCTGCTGGTGGCGATGAAGTTGTCCGACGACATCGGCCAGCTGACCTATCGGGTGTGGTATTTCGCCGGCCTCAAATACGACGAAGACCAGCGCGACAACCAGATCAACGCGCGGCGGCAGCAGGTGCAGATTCTCTTCGCCAAGGCCGGCCAGGCGAGCGCCTGGTTCAACCCCGAACTGCTGGCGATTCCCCTTGCGACGGTTCAGCAATGGCTGGCGGACAACGCCGAGCTCGCGGTCTACCGCTTTGCGATCGAGGATCTTTACCGTCAGCAGGAGCACGTGCTCGACGACAAGGGCGAGAACCTGCTGTCGCTGTCGAGCCGCTTCTCATCGGCGCCGAATGACGCGTACGCGGCGCTTTCGACGGCGGATCTCAAGCACCCCACCATCACGCTGTCGTCAGGCGCCGAGGTGACGCTGACCTACGGCCAGTACCGCGCCATCCTGGCGACCAACCGCAATCAGGCCGATCGCGCGGCGTCCTTTGCCGCCTATCACGCCCTGTTCGACGCCAACATCAACACCTACGCGTCGCTCTATAACGGTGTGCTGCAGCGCGACTGGTTCCATGCCCAGGCCCGCGACTACCGCAGCACGCTCGACGCCGCGCTCCACGGTAACAACATCCCGACTGCGGTGGTCGAGAACCTGATCGAGACGACCAAGGCCGGCACCGAGCCGTTGCGGCGGTATCATCGCCTGCGCCAGCGTGTGCTGGGCCTCGATTCGTACCACAACTACGACACCACCATTCCGCTGGTCGATTTCGATCGCCAGTATCCGTACGAACAGGTGCTCGACTGGTTACCGGCATCGGTGGCGCCGCTTGGCGACGACTATCGGACGCGGCTCGACAACGTGCTGAAGGGCGACTGGATCGACGTCTACGAGAATCCGGGCAAGCGGAGCGGCGCCTACTCGGCGCCGGTGTACGGCGTCCATCCTTACATGCTGCTGAACTACAACGACACGCTGGACGCGGTGTTCACGCTGGCGCACGAGATGGGGCACTCGATGCACACCATCCTCTCGAATGCGCATCAGCCCTTCGTCTACTCGGCCTACACCATCTTCGTGGCGGAAGTGCCGTCCACGCTCAGCGAAATGCTGTTCCTCGAGTACATGCTGGCGCAGGCGACCGATGAACGCGAACGCATTGTCCTGCTCCAGCACGCGATCGACGGCATCGTCGGGACCTTCTATACGCAGGTGATGTTCGCAGACTACGAGCTGCAGGCGCACCGGCTGGCCGAGGAAGGGAAGCCGGTCACCTCCGACGTCCTTGGCGAGATGTATTTCAACCTGTTGAAGGCCTATCACGGCGACGCGCTCGACTACGACGAAGCCTCGCGCCTCACGTGGGCGCGCATCCCGCATTTCTTCAGCACGCCGTACTACGTGTATCAGTACGCGACCTGCTTCGCCTCGAGCGCGCAGCTGATGGCGCAGCTCACCGAAGGCAGCGCCGCCGATCGGGCCCAGGCGATCGACCGCTATCTGACGCTGCTGAAATCGGGCGGCAGCGACCATCCGATGCCGCTGCTGCAGCGCGCCGGCGTCGATCTCAGCAAGCCGCAGACAGTGCTCGCGGTCGTCGCCCAGCTCGATCGTCTGGTGACGCAGCTCGAAGCGGCGATCGCCAAGCTGCCCTAGCAGCTCCTGGTGCAAGGGTCGCGACGGAACGGGATGTGAGCCTCCCGATGGCCATCGATATGGAATTGCTCCAGCAGGTCTATAAGGACTTCAATGCTCGCGACCTCGAAGCTGTGCTCGCCGCACTGCATACCGATGTCACGTGGGCCAATGGCATGGAGGGAGGGCACGTTCACGGCCGCGACGCCGTGCGGAGCTATTGGACGCGACAATGGGCAGCGATCGACCCGCGCGTCGAGCCGACCGCCTTTTCGACCGGCGCCCATGGTGAGATCGTCGTCGAGGTCCGCCAGACGGTGCGCGACCTCCAGGGAGCGGTGCTGGTTGACCAGATGGTCGGTCACATCTTCAGGATCAAGAATGGCTTTATCGTCCGCTTCGACATCCGCGAGGCGTAGCGGCGCGCCAGGCGGGAATGCGCGCGCGAGGCCGACGCGCAGGTCGCGCGCTATAATTTGCCTCGCGCATGTCCCGCAGGCCGGTACGATCCGCCATCGCGACGCTGGCGGCCGCCGCCGCGTTCACCGTTGCCTGCTCGGCGCCCGCGCCCGTCGCCGCCGATCTGGTCATCACCCACGCCAGCATCTGGACCGGTAACCCCGCTCAGCCCTCCGCCAGCGCGCTCGCCATCATCGGCGATCGCATTGTCGACGTCGGCGACGATCGTGCGATCGAGCGCTGGCGCGGCGGCGATACCGTCGTCATCGACGCCGAGGGGCGGCGCCTGGTGCCCGGCTTCAACGACGCTCACGTGCACTTCGCCGACGGCGGCATGGCTCTCGATAATGTGAACCTTCGCGATGCCGACAGCCAGGCCGAGTTCGTGCGTCGCATCAGCGAGCGCGTCAAGGCGCGTCAGGGCGAGTGGATCGTCGGCGGCGCGTGGGACAACACCCGTTGGCGGCCGGCGACGTTGCCGACCCGTCAGATGATCGACGACGCCACCAACGGCACGCCGGTGTTCGTGACGCGTTACGACGGACGGACCGGACTGGCCAATTCCGCTGCTCTCGGCCGGGCCGGCGTCACCGCGGCGACCGCCGATCCACATGGCGGCGCGATCGTCCGCGATCCGGCGACCGGCTTTCCGACCGGTGTCCTGACCGACGCGGCGATGTCGCTGGTGGCGCAGGTCATCCCGAAGACGTTGCCGGAGCGGCGGGTCCAGATCGTGAAGCGTGCACTCGAGTACGCGGCGTCAATGGGCGTCACAAGCGTCCAGGACATGAACCCGGATCCGGAAGACGTGTCGGTGTTTGCCGACCTTGCCGAGCGCGGCGAATTGACCACGCGAATCTACGCCGCCATGAGCGACGTCGCTTGGTACGATCAGGCCAAGCTCGGCATCCATCGTGCCTTCGGGTCGCCATGGCTTCGCATCGGCGCCGTCGTCGGCCTTGCAGACGATGGGCTCGTGGCCGAGACGACACCGACCGCCGAGATGCGGATTCGTCTGATGGCGGCGGATCATGCTGGCCTGCAGCTGTCGCTCCAAGCCGATACGCAGGCGGGCGTGGCCCGTGCGCTCAGCCTGTTCGACGAGGTGGCGCGGGCGAACGGGAGGCGCGACCGCCGGGCGCGAATCGAGCATGCCGGTTTGCTCGCACCGCACGAGGTCGAACGCCTGGCCGCGCTCGACGTAATTGCCTCGATTCAACCCGCCCGTGATATCACGACGGATGCGCTGCGGCGCCTGCTCGATGGCGGCGTGCGACTGGCAATCGGCACCGACTGGTCGGCCGCGCCGCTCAATCCAATGCTCGCACTCTCCGCAGCGGTAACCGTGCAGAAAATGAGTCTCGCGGAAGCGATGAAGGCGTACAGCAGCGGATCGGCGTTCGCGGAATTCCAGGACGGCCAGAAGGGAACGCTGGCCCGGGGCCGGCTGGCGGATCTGGTCATCTTGAGCGACGACATCTTCAGCATTCCGGCGGCGCGGCTCAAGGACGTGCACGTGCTCACCACGATCGTCGGCGGACACGTGGTCCACCAGCGAAAGCCATGAATACCAGGCTGCGCCAGCGGCTGACGCCGACGCTGCTCGCCGCGGCGCTGGCGGGCACGGTTGTGTGGGCGTCATTGCACTGGGGCGCGCTCGTGGCCGGTGGGTCGGATTCGTATGGCTATGTGAGCGAGGCGGCACTGTTGCGGCGCGGCGAGCTGACGGTCAACCAGGAAGACGTGGTTCGGTCGTCGCCATGGCCGCTGGCGAATCACACCTGGACGCCACTCGGCTACCGTCCGTCCCCCCGGGTCAGCACGGCAATCGTTCCCGTCTATGCGCCGGGGCTGCCGCTGTTGATGGCGCTATTCGAAATTCCGTTCGGCTTTTGTGGCGCTTTTCTGGTCGTGCCCGTGTGCGGCGGCCTCGCGATCTGGTGCACCTACTTACTCGGCCGGCGGACGTTCGGATCCTCCGGCATTGCGCTGGCCGGCGCCGTGCTCGTGGCGACGAGCCCGGTGTTCCTGTATCAGTTGATGAACGCCATGAGCGATGTACCGGTCACCGCAGCGTGGACGCTGGCGCTGACTCTGGCGGTGGCCGGCTGGCCTGTAGCAAGCGGGCTCGCGACGGCGGTAACGCTCGCGATTCGTCCCAACCTGTTGCTGCTTCCGGTCGTCATCGCTGCCTGGTTCCTGATTCGGGAATGGCAACGGGATCGGAGCGCCGCGATCAGGGCGACGCTACGGTTTTCTCTTGGAGTGTTGCCGTCGATCCTGGGAATCGCCTGGCTTTATTCCCACCTCTATGAGTCGGCGTGGACCTCAGGCTACGGGAGCCTCGCCGACCTCTACTCGTTCGGCTTCTTCATGACGAACGTTCGTCAATTCGCGCAGTGGCTGGTCGACGTCGAACTGCCGGTGTTGGTGATTGCGCTGTTGGCCGTCGTAGTTCGCCGCGCGTTCCCGGCCGCGTTGATTCCATTCGCGCAGATTCTTTTCGGCGGAACGATCGCGGCCGTTCTACTGTCCTATGTTTTCTATCAGCCGTTCGACGTGTGGTGGTACCTGCGGTTCCTGCTGCCGATGTGGCCGGTGATGATGCTGCTGACGGCCGCGGCGATCGAAGGCATGGCCCGCCGATGGCGACCTTCGCAACATTTGATCGTTGCCGGCGTGGTGGCCGCGATCCTTTCGTTACAAGGAGTGGCGACCGCCGCCAGGCGGGGCACGTTCGGCCTCGGCGCCGGCGAGCGGCGGTACATCGACATCGCAAGATTCATCGCCGGCTACACCGAGCCGGAGGCGGTCATGGTCGCGGTGCAGCACAGTGGATCGCTGCGCCTCTATGCCGGACGGCTCACGTTGAAGTTCGATGTCCTGGATCCGGATTGGCTCGATCGAACGGTTGACTATCTGCAGTCGATCGGGCGGAAGCCGTACTTCGTTCTCGATGGAGCCGAAGTGGAGGTGTTCACGAAGCGGTTCGGTAAGACCAGCCGGTTCGGCGCCTTGGCGTGGCCGCCGATGGCCACGCGCGGATCGATCGCCGTGTACGATCCGATCGATCAGCGTCCCGGGTCGACGCCGATCGCGATTGCTTCGACCACGATTCCTCGTGGCGAGTGGTGCGACCTGCCTCAGATCGCGCCGCCAGTCCTCCGAATGAAGTAGAACACCGCTGCGACCGCGAGCACGAGCGCTTCGATCCCGAATTCCCGCCGCGTCGCGTTCGAGAGCAGCCACACGATCACTGCCGCGGCCAGCAACGGAACCAGCGGTCCACCGGCCAGAGTGAATGGCTCTGTGTCGTCGATTCGGACGTCGCGCCGCTGCAACTGATACGAGGCGGTCACGCACATCAGGTAAAGCGTCAGCGCCGCCACGTTCGAGAGAATGGCCAACTGGGTGAAGCTGCTGCTCACCGCGAGCAGCGCCACGACGCACGCATAAGCCGTGATGGCGACGTACGGCGTGTGGAATCGCGGATGAATGCGCGCGATCGGTTCCGGCAGGACGCCGTCGCGAGCGAACGCATACAGTGCCCGCGGGCTGCCGAGCATGTCACCGGACAGATATCCGAACATCGAAACGACGGCGCCCGCGAGTACCAGTAGCCGTCCCCATTTACCAAGCACCTGCGCCGCCGCATCAGCCAGCGGGGCCGCCGTGTGCTGCGCGATGGCCGGACCCAGCAGACCTTGCCCCACCATCTGAATCAATATGTACAGGAGAGAGGTGACGGCGAGCGCCGACAGCAGCGCCCGCGGCACGGTCCGCGCCGGATCCCTGACCTCACCGCTCGGTACGAGCGCAATCTCAACCCCAAGGAACGCGAAGATCAGCAGGATCGACGTGCGGCCGATGCTCGACACCGCAGGCAGACCCGGCCAGCGCAGGTAGTCTGCGTGCACCGACCAGATGCCGACGCCGACGAAGGCCAGCAACGGCAGCAACTTTAGAATCGTCGTCGCTTCGACCAGCCTCGCGCCCGTTCTCACTCCGCGCACGTTGATGCCGGCGAGCGCGGCGAATACCGCGATGATAATCAGTCCGCGGCCAACTGCTGATTCGGCCGGTGACCACAGCGCTCCGATCGATCCGGCAAATGCACTGGCGACCGACGCCACGGCGAACGTGGCCGACAGGCAATAGAGCACACCCGCAAGGAAGCCGATGAAGGGCCCGAACGCCACTTCGACGTATGCGTACAGCCCGCCGGTCAAGGAAACCCGGCTGCCGGCAGACGCGAAGCAGCACACGATCAGCGCCATCAGCACGGCGCAGACGACGTACGCGAGTGGGGCAGCGGCACCGAGACCTGCAGCGACGATCGCCGGAAGCACGAAGATGCCCGCGCCGATCGTGACGTTGACGATGCTGGCGGTGAGTTGTCGCGCACCGATGGCGCGTTCCAGTCCCGTTTCGGACGCCACGCTCATGCCGCGCGCTCAGACCGGGGTATGGACCGCGGCAATTTCCGCAGCGGCGCGGCGGCCGCTTTCGACCGCGCCATTCATGTAGCCCTGCCACATGACACTGGTGTGCTCGCCGGCGAAGAACAGCCGCTCGGCGGGTCGCGCCAGCCATGCCCGCAGCGACGGATCGAAGCCGGGATCGAAGAAGGCGTAGCCGCCGCGAGCGAGCGGATCGTGCTCCCACACGATTTGTTTCGAGGCGAGGATGTCAGGCAGCGGTGCGCCGAGCCATTCGAGCGATTGCGCCAGCCCGCGCGCGCCGTCCTTGGCGACAATGGTCTGGGTGGCGTCGCTGGCGCCGCCGCCGGCGAGCAGACTGATGATGCCGGCGTGGCCGCGCTGTTCTTCGTTGCCGTCCCAAAGCGCACCGAACGGCAGAGGTGAGCCGAACGCGCGCGGGCGGCCAGGCGCGCGCCAGAATCGCCGCCCGAACTGCAGCAGCGTGCGCGTCGCGCGCCCGTACTTGAGGCGGACGAAGGCGTCGTGCTGCTGGGCCGGGAGCGCCGGTGAGATCGGAATGCGCCGCAGCAGCGTCGCCGGAAGCGCCAGCACGACGTAGTCGCACGTCGCCTGCGACAACGCCCGGCCGTTCTTGAGGCTGACGCGCACGGAGCGACCGCGGTGCGAGAGTGCGACCACTTCGGTGCCGAGGTGCAGCCGTTCGCCAAGCGGGGCGGCAAGCGCCGCCGGCAGGCGATCGTTACCGCCGTCGATGCGATAAATTGCGTTTTCGGCGGGGCCGTCGGCCTCGGAGAATTGGTCCACCAGCGCGATCAGCGACAGCTCGTCCGGATCGGCCAGGAAAAAGCCACGCAGGCCGGTCAGCGTCGCGCGAAGATCGGCGTCGCCTTTGACCTGATCCAGCCACGACGCGACCGATCGCCTGGCGATGTCGGCGGTGATCGGCGTGTCCCAGCGGCGCTCGGCCAGCATGTACGGCGTAATCAGGTCGCGCAATTCGCCAGCCAGCCGATCCCATCCGCGCGTAGCCGCGCGCGGGACGATCCGCGGCTTGCCGGCCGTATCCGTTTGTACGTAGCCGAAGCCGCCGCGCAGCACGCGCGTCATCTTCACGCCGACCGCGCCGGCCAGCTCGCGGAGCGCGCGGTGATCCTCGTCGATCATGTCGCCGCCGGCTTCGGCGTGCTGACGCTCCGCGAATCCTTCGTGAATGGTCCAGACACGCCCGCCGACGCGGTCCCGCGCGTCGACCACCATCACCGAGGCGCCGAGCGCCAGCAGGTCGTGCGCCGCGGACAGTCCGGCCAGCCCGGCACCCGCGACCAACACCGAAACACCGTTCAAAGTCGTTCGATCCACGCTCCCACTGTAAGGGGAAATGGTTGCGGCATGCGTTAAACTTTGCGTCATGCTTCCGATGCTGGCGCTGCTTGCCGTGACCTACGCGCATCCCGAACAACTGGTCGAGACCGACTGGGTGGCCGCGCACGCGGCCGACGCCGGCGTCCGCATCGTGGACATGCGTCAGAACGGATACGCCGAGGGTCATGTTCCGGGCGCGGCGTATTTGTCACCGGTGGCCATTCGCGACGCCGCCAACCCGCCGACGTTTCTGCCGACCGCCGCCGCCTTCGAGGCGATGATGACGAAACTGGGCATCGCCGACACGACCCGCGTCGTCGTCTACGATGAGCGCGGCGGCATTTATGCCGCGCGCCTGTGGTGGATTCTCAACTACTTCGGCCACAGCAACGTCGCGCTGGTAAACGGCGGCTGGGTGAAATGGACCGCCGAAAAACGTCAGGTGACGGCGGCATCGCCGAGTATTCCCGAGGCCCACTTCACCCCCCGGCAGCAGCCGGCCTGGATCGCCACCGCCGCTGATGTCGTCGCGGCGATCGACAAACCTGGCGTGAAGATCGTGGACGCACGCACCCAGAACGAAATCGACGGCAAGGATCTGCGCAATATCAGGCGCGGCGGGTTCGTGCCCTCGTCGGTTCCGGTGTACTGGGAGGACCTGCTCGATGCGCAGCAGAAGACCTTCAAACCGGCCGAGGAGCTTTCCCGGATCTACGCGGACCGCGGGGTCCTGCCGTCGCAGCAGGTGATTGCGTACTGTCAGGTCGGAATGCGCGCCTCGGTGGACCTGTTTGCCCTGCACCTCATCGGCTACGACAAGCTGCGCAACTATTACGGCGCGTGGGAAGAGTGGGGCAACCGCGACGACCTGCCGCTCGGGAAGAAATAGCGAGTGATCCCGTTTGATGAGTCGTGCCTGGCGATCGCGCGCGTGCTGGCGCCGCCGTTCCGGCGCGACGTACTGGCAGGCGTTGCGAAGGATGCCGCCGACTACCGGACCGCGCTGCTGCGGCTGCGGGACCGCATGCGCGCACATGTCTGGAATGCCGGAGCGCACACGGTCAACCTGTCGGCGATCGTCCGCGCATATGACGAACGAACCCGCGAGGACGGTTTCCACGTCCTGAACGACTGGGACGGTAAAGCCGATTCAGTCAGCCCGGACATCATCCCGGTGGACGTGCTGCACTACGTGGCAGGGCTGCGCGGTGGCGGCCCGGTCGACACCGGCTCGATGGCAATCCTGCTCGACTACTACTTCTTCCACCTGCTCTGCCTTCTGTCGCTCCGCATCTGGGACCATGGCGATCCCGACGAGAATCTTGTTCGCCTGAATGATCTGCTCCGCCTGCTCCAGGGCGAGGGCGGCGGCAGTCAGCGATTCGTCGACGAAGCCGCAACCATGATTCTGATCGCGACCTCGCATTTCGAGGTCGTGGAGATCGGGTACGAGAAGTTGCTGGCGAGAGTCCGGTCGCTCCATCAGTCCCATCAGACGACGATCGCGCTCTCGCACGCCGCCAGCATCGGTTGCCATCTCAGATTCGGATTCGAGGCCACCTACGGACGCGACACTACCGTCATGCGCGACGATAACGTCGCCGACTACCCCTGGTTGTGCTTCGCCCTCGAACTCTCTCTGCGCGAGTTCGCCAGATTGCATGATGCCGGTCAACATGATGGCGAGTACCTCGCCGTCGTCGAAAAGATCCTGAACGGTCTCTCGTCGGATGCGCGGGCGTTCGTGGGTGAGGCGCCGGCGGCGCTCTCCGAAAGTGAAAGGCCGCGCGCGGCGATTCGCGAGCTGTTTTCGCGCTACCGCGTCGAGTTGATCGAGGCGTTCGATCGGCTTCGACCGTCGGACGAAACGTACTCGCCGCTGTCGTTGTTCTTCAATTTCTCGCACAACATCCTGAAGGGAACGGTGGTGGACGTCCTGCTGAGGGACCGGCGGTGGGACGTGTCGTTCGACGAGCTGCTGAACGGAACCGGCGTCGGGCCTGAGGCGCGGGCCGCCAGGCTGGCCCTTGCGACGACGCTGATGGACTACGCCCGGAAAAATCCAGATCGCATTCGCGGCCGCCTGATGCCGGTTATCGTGTACGACCCTCAGGCCGGCCGCGAGTTCTTCTCGGCGACGCTGCGCAAGCTGCGCGAATAGTCGGGACCGGATGCATCCGGGCCCGACGGTCCAGTCTCGCTATGCCGCGCCGATGGCCGGCATCCGCATGCTGTCGGGGCGCATCTGCCTGGTTGCGAAAGCCGCGTGAATATCCCACTCGGGAGGCGCGGTGACGCCAAATTGCGTGAGTGGAACCGGCGCACCACTGGCATACGCGTTCCAGTAACGCGGCGACGCCGGCGGGAACGCCGCCAGCGGCAGATGATCGTGGCGGATGTCGAAAGCCGTGTGGGCTTCGACAAATCGCAAGGCCGACCGGATCGCTTCACCGATCGTCCGCGCCTCGGCGCCAAGATCGTGTTCGAGCCCTCGTACCAGCCAGAGCCCTGGAGCTTCCTGAAAGATAACGAGCCGAAGTCTTTTCGGTGTCATGGGCACCGTTGAGGCAAATGCGCTGACTTCCTCAGCCCGGCCGTATCTCGTTGTCAGCTCAGCGATTACTCTTTTGTGCCCGGTGAAACTGTCGGGTTTCCTGACGGAAGAAATTACACGGTCGCTAGGACTTCGCGGGGGCGAAGCGCTTGAAGAAACTCGTATCGTTCCATTTGGGCCGGTCGGCGCGGTTGGCGATCCGCACGGACAGATCGCGGACCACGTTGACGTACATGCCCGCGGCAGACATGTCGATCGGTTGACTCAGATCGTCCGAAGGCGCGTGATAACGTTCGGCGGTCCACTTGGCGGCGATGGCCGCCTCCGGTGTGTTCGCCTCGTAGCCGACCTTCATCGCCAGCGCCGGAATCCCGACTTTTACAAAACTATATTGATCGCTGCGCACGAAGCGATTGCGCTGAGGCTCAGGATCGGCCTGGACCTTGAGGTTGAGCGCTTTTGCGGTGGCGCGAAGGTCCTGCCCGAGGTCGGACTCGTCGAGCCCCAGCACCATCAGCGTCTTCAGCGGGAAGAGCGGCAGGAACATGTCCGTGTTCACGTCGGCGATGATGCTGCCTCGCGGCACGGTCGGGTGCGCGGCGAAGTATCGCGATCCGAGCTCGCCCTTCTCCTCGCCGGTGACCGCGACGAACAGCAGCGATCGTGCCGGCTTCTGCCCCGAGTCGTGCAACGACATCGCCACGTCGAGAATGGCGGCGATACCGGATGCGTTGTCCATCGCGCCGTTGTAAATGCTGTCGCCGTTGATCGGCTGGCCGATGCCGACATGATCGAGGTGCGCCGACACTGCGACGTATTCCTTGTTCCGCTGTGGATCCGACCCGCGCAGGATGCCGACGACGTTCTGTGATTCGACCGACGCGTGTTCGACTTTTGCCACCGCCTTCAAGCGAGCCGGCAGGGCAAAGCTCGGCATCGGCCGGCCGCCGTCGGCGTCAGCCAGCAGTTCCTGAAACGTGTGACCGGAACCGGCGAACAGCTTCTCGGCGTGCGCCGGGTTCATGGTGACCGCCAGCTGCTGCCCGGGCGCGTCCTCGAGCGCCGCGTCGGCGAGCGACATCGCGGACTGGAGTCGTGACAGTGTCGAGCGCGACCAGGGGATGTCCATGTTCTTCGGATTGGCGATCCCGATCGTTCCTACGGCGCCCGCCGCCTTGTACATCGTCCAGCGCTCGGCTGCCGACCCGAAATGCGCCTGCAGCGGTCCAGGCAGCGATGCCGGCGTGCCGGCGATGTAGACCACGACGGCGCCTTTCAGGTTCACGCCAGCGAAATCGTCGATCTGGCGCTCCGGGATCTTCAGACCGAAGCCGACGAAGACGAGCGGCGCTTCGAGGCTGGGCGCCGGATCGACGCGCATGCTGAAATTGGCGTCCTCACCGAGCGTCAGCGATTCGCTTTGGCCATGTGTCATCAGCGCCAGACTCGATTGCGCCTCGACGATCCGCCGGGTTTTGAACGCGACCGGTTGAATGTATCCATTGATGCCGGCCGGCTCGAGTCCGGCCTTCTCGAATTGCGCCGCGACGTATTCCGCGGCCCGCTTGTGGGCGGCGCTTCCGGTGTCGCGTCCTTCCATGCCGTCATTGGCGAGCGCCTGCACGTAGGACCACCATCGCTGCTGGTCGGCACGAAGGCCCACCACGCCCGTCAGCATCGCCACCATCGTCAGGATCCACACACGGCGCATAGGCTGCCCTCGCTGGTCTCTAGGATAACCCGCCGGAGAACCGGGATATAGAATGCACTCGGAGGCGCGCGTGAGACGACCGATGGCGGGATGGATGGCGGGTGGACTGATGCTGGCTGCTGGTGTCGCCGGTGCGCAGGACCGTCTGGCGACCAGCGATCTCCTGAAGTTGCGATCGGTTGGTGGTGTCCAGGTATCGCCCGACGGCACGCGGGTCGCGTACGTGGTCGAGAACAACGACGGTCCGCGACGGCCGTACGGGCAGCTGTGGGTGATGACCGTCGCCGACGGAAAGACCGTGCGCTTCGGCGCGGAGGGCGAGCCAAGCGGCAACCCGACATGGTCGCCGGATGGACAATCGATCGCTTACCAGGGTCGGCCCGGCGATAAACCCGGCCTCGTCGTCGCACGCCCCGACGGAAGCGGCGCCAGATTCCTGTCGGAGATGTCCGGAACCAACAGCCCGCTGCCGACCACAGGCAGGGAGATCGCCTGGTCTCCAGACGGCAAGCGGATCGCATTTGTGACGTCGGTGCCAGGACCGGAAACCGCGGATGCGACCGGCGATCCGATCGTGATCACCAGATACCTCTATAAGCCGGACGCTGCCGAAGGCAACACGCGCTTCAACGACAATCGCCGGCTGCACATCTTCGTCGTCGACGTGGCATCGGGTCGGGTCGAGCAGGTGACCGACGGCGCCCACTACGAACATTCGATCGACTGGTCGCCAACCGGCGACGAGATCGCGTTCGTCTCGAACCGCGAACCGAACGAGGATCAGTTCTTCAACTACGATCTGTTCACGCTGAAGCTCGCCGACAAATCGATCCATCGCCTGACGTCCACTGAGAACGCCGAATACCGGCCGCGCTGGTCGCCGGACGGCAGGACCATCGCCTACCAGGCGACGAAACGTGGTCTGACCGATCTCGAAACGACGATGGAGGACACTCACGTGTGGACGATGGCTGCGGACGGCTCGAGCCGCCGCGAGATTGGCCGCGCGATCGACAATCGTCAGGGTGCGCCGGAGTGGACCGCCGATGGGCGGGCGATAATGTTCACGGTCCAGGAACGCGGCAACGCAGCGCTGTACCGGTTACCGCTGTCGTGCGCGTCTGATATATCGGGTAAAGGCGGATGCCCTGCGGAGAAGGTGGTGGGTGAGCGTGGCAGCGTCGGTGCGTTCTCGACGGCAAAGGGCATCGTCGCGTACACGCTGTCCACGCCGTCGGCCCCGGCGGAGCTCTACATCGGCGGACGACGGATGACTGATGTGAACGCGGACCTGCTTCGCGGCAAGGTGCTCGCTGAGGTCGAAGCGTTTACCTTCGTGTCGAACGACAACCGGTTCGACGTCGAAGCCTTTCTCACCAAGCCGCGTGACTGTACCGAGACGGCCAAGTGTCCGCTGATCGTCAACATTCACGGCGGACCGCATGGGCAGCAGGGTCCTGCGTTCAACTTCAAGAACCAGGTATACGCCGCGCGTGGCTATGCGACTTTGATGGTGAACTACCGCGGCTCGACCGGTTACGGTCAGGCGTTCACTGACGCCGTCTTCGCCGATCAGAACGGCAACGAAGGACAGGACGTGCTCTACGCGTTGAGTGCCGCCATGCGCCGGCATCAGTGGATCGACCGCGACCGCCTCGGTGTCGAAGGCACCAGTTACGGAGGACAACTGAGTGCGTGGCTGATTACCCAGACCAGCGTGTTCAAGGCCGCAATTCCCACCGCCGCGATCATCAATCTGATCAGCTACAACTACATGACCTATTACAACCAGTACGAGCAGATGGAATGGGGCACCTTTCCCCACCAGGGAACGCTGATGGATACGTTGCTGCAGCGGTCCGCCATCCGTCACGTTGCGAACGCGCACACGCCGACCATGCTGATGCACGGAGAAAACGACAACGACGTACCGATTGCCGAGGCGGAGCAGTTCTATATCGGACTGCGCGATGTCGGGACCGAAGCGGTGATGGTGCGATATCCGCGCGAAGGGCACGGTATCCGGGAGTCGAAACACGTCGTGGACAGCATCGATCGGAGCATCAGGTGGTACCAGGCGCATTTCCCACCGGCCGTAAAGTAATCGCGTCTGCTGTCGCCGCGTTCGCGTCGTCTGTGTTGGCGGCGTTCGCGCCAGGCGCGGCGCCGGTGACCGCCGCTGCTCAAACGGCGGCGCCAAACGACGTCGCAATCGCGGTCGCGGATGCGCTGCTCTGGGGACGCCCGATGCCAGGCGCCGATGTGACCACCGCCCTGCCGTCAGACGAGCAAGAGATACTGGCAGCTTACAGGCGCCGGGAAGCCATCTTCAAGAGCTCGTTGACGCCTCCGCCTCGCGCGACCCGGGCCGAGGAGCTGGTGTTCGCGCAGCGCGTCGGGATCGAGCGTGTCGTGTTCTGCCTGTTCGATCGACGCGACAGTGCGCGGATCGCGGGAATGTACGCGCTCGACGCCGACGTCGGATTCGTGCAGCCGGGTTTCGCGGACGTGATGCTGAACAACCTGATGCAGAAATGGTTCGCGCCGTACCTTCACCTGGTGTCCGGCGATCTCAAGCTGTGCGTCGGTCGCGAAACGGAAGGACGGCGCCAGCTCGTAGTGGCGCGCGACGGCGGTCATCCGCTGATCAGAATTGTCGCCGAGCAGATGATCGCGAAGAAACGCTGTTTCGACGAGACGGAACCGTAACCGATCAGAGCTGCTCGACCGTGTAGCCCTTCGCTTTCAGCACGGCGAGCAGACCGTCGGGGCCGACCAGGTGGGCGGCTCCGACCACGACCAGCGTGTGGCCCTTGCGCGCGAACAGCGCCTCGATCTTCGGCATCCAGTTGCGGTTGCGATCGACCAGCAGGCGCTGATACATCACCGGATCGGACTTCAGGTCAGCGAGCACAACGCGCTCGACGGACGCCGCATCTCCTGCCTTCCACGCCTCACCGAGCTTGTTGACGCTCGTCACCTCGGTGTCGAGCTCCTTGAGCGTCTCCGCCAGCATGTGGTCCTGCTGCTCCATCGTCATCGTGTCGAAGCGGGAGATCTGATACGCGGCGGTTTCGAGGCCCTGCACCGGTTTGCCCGCCTCCTTCGCCATGTCATAAAAGTGCTTGTCGAGGCCGAGATCCGGATCGAAGCCGACCTTGGCGAGCTCGATGCCTTCGAGCGCGACTGCCACCATCCACGGCTTGAACTGCATCAGCGCGATGCCGGCTGGTCCCAGATCGCCCATCGACTTTTTTACCAGCGCCAGCGTCGAGGGCGACAGGACCTTGTCGAGCGATTGTCCGGCTGGCAGCATGCCGCTCGAGAGCGACTGCATCTGCACGGTCGGGTCGAGCATTTCGGCGAGGTCCACCTCTTCGACCAGAAGATCGGAATCCTTGAAGGTCTGTTCCAGCGCCGGCGCGAGCGGATAGAAATCCGGCGACAACACGTGAATCGACCCCACCAGGTAGACGACGCCGCCTGACTTGCCCGTCACCTTCCAGGCGAACGATTTGGCCTGGACCGCCTGCGCCGGCAACAGCAGGGTTGCCGCGACGACCAGTGATCGGATGGCGAGGGCCCGCAGGCGTGGGTTCAGTCGCATAGGTCGATCATCTTACCCGGGTTCATCCGGTTGGCCGGATCCAGTGCACGTTTGATCGTGCGCATCACGTCGAGGGCCGGTCCGTGCTCGATTTCGAGATATTTGATCTTACCGATGCCGACGCCGTGCTCGCCGCTGCAAGTACCACCCATGGCGAGCGCCCGCAGCACCATTCGTTCGTTGAGCCGGTGTGCCTCCTCGATTTCAGCGGGACGGTTCGGGTCGAGCACGTAGATCAGATGGAAGTTGCCGTCGCCGACGTGACCGACCAGGCAGACCGGGAAGGAGGCCGCGACATTGTCGCGCCTGGTGTCGGTGACGCACTCGGCCAGCCGCGAAATCGGGACGCAGACGTCGGTCGTCCAGGCTCGGGCGCCTGGTCGCAACGCCACAGCGGCGTACATCGCATGGTGCCGGGCCTGCCACAGGCGCTCGCGATCTTCGAGCCTGGTGGCCCACTCGAACCCGCGGCCGCCATGGTCGGTTGCGATCGCCTGCACCGACGCGGCCTGCTCGGCGACGTGCGATGCGCTGTCGCTGTGAAACTCGAAAAACAGTGTCGGCGCGAGCGGATAACTGGTCTTCGAGTAGCGGTTGACCGCGTCGAGCTGGGTCTCGTCCAGCAGCTCGATGCGTGCGATTGGCACCCCGAGCTGAATCGTCGCGATGACCGTCTCGACGGCACCCTCGATGGTCTCGAACTGACACACCGCGGCGGACACCGCTTCAGGGACGGGATGGAGCCGCAGCGTGACCTCGGTGACGACACCGAGTGTGCCTTCCGAGCCGACGAACAGATGCGTCAGATCGTAGCCGGCCGACGACTTGCGCGCGCGCGTGCCAGTCTTGATCGTCTGCCCGTCCGCGAGCACCACAGTCAGCCCGAGCACGTTCTCGCGCATCGTGCCGTAACGGACGGCGGTGGTTCCCGAGGCGCGCGTCGAGGTCATGCCGCCGATCGTCGCGTCGGCGCCGGGATCGACCGGG
This sequence comes from Vicinamibacterales bacterium, assembly GCA_036497895.1. Classification (GTDB taxonomy): domain Bacteria; phylum Acidobacteriota; class Vicinamibacteria; order Vicinamibacterales; family CAVVIG01; genus CAVQFC01. The sequence goes on from DASXIR010000320.1 coordinate 30,404, forward strand.
AACATCAATCCGGTGTTGTTCAGCGCCTTCTGCAGCTGCAGCCGCGAGACGCCGGCCTCGACCGTCGCATCCAGATCCGCGACGCTGACTCGCACGATCTTGTTCATCTCGCGCATGTCGATCGAGACGCCGCCGTGAATCGCGTGAACGTGGCCCTCGAGTGACGTGCCCGCGCCGAACGGCACGATCGGCAGGCCGAACCGCGCGGCAATCCTGACGATGGCGGCGACTTCGTCGGTCGTGTGCGGAAAGCAGACGATGTCGGGCGCGGCGGGAACGTGATAGGACTCGCCGCGGCTGTGATGTTCGCGGACGGCAGCGGTGTCGTTGGCGCGCGGGCCGAGCAGCCGGCTCAGCTCGAGCTGCGCGGCGTGCATTGTTTCGGTGGAAACGGGCGTCATCCTGTCAGCTTAACAGGAGTCAGAAGGAGGCCTGGAAATCGGTGAACGAGCGCTGGATGCGGTGCAGGAACGCGGCATCGAAGTCGACGCCCTCGCCGAGATCGCGCAGGAGATTGGCGACCGCGAAGCCGCCGGCCTCGTCGATCAGACGGCGTGCAGTCAATGCGCTCGTGGCGTAAGCCAGCTGCGCCTGCGCGCCGGTGAATCGGCCGAACCCTGACTGGAGCGCGCGCAGCGGCACCGGCTTGTTGACGCGGACCGCGGCCGTCGCCCAGCCCAGGTCGTCGCCCTCGAGCGCCGTCGCCAGGCCTTCGTTGAGCCAGGTCGGCACGCCGTGCGGCGCCAGGGTCCGCACCAGCGCGTGCACGAATTCGTGCGTGAGGACGCGATCCAGTTCGGCTTCCTTGTCGAGCGCGCCGCGCATCGGCACACGGATGGTGCCGTCGTACGCGCCCGCCGCCCATCCCGGTGCGCGCGTGATGTCACGGAACTGCTCGGTGGTGTAGAGCACCACAGGCACCGGATCGGTTGGGTAGCTGCCGAGCAGCTGGCCGACGCGCCAGTAGGCGCGGTCGAGCACCTCGAGTGCCTTGGCCGCGAGGTCGGCTTCGGCAGGTCCTTCGAACGAGACGGTGAAATGCGAGCCGATCGCCTGCTGCATGCGATCCTGCAGCTCGCCTTCGCGCTGCCAGAGATCGCGGGTCGCTTGCGCCTCGCGATTGTCCGGCGCCAGTGTCAGCAGTGTGTCGTAGGTGCGAATCGCGCCGAGGCGATCGCCGAGACGGTATTGTGTCTGACCGAGGAGTGCCCGCGCCTGAGTCAGTTTGGGGTCGAGCTGGATCGCGCGTTCGAATTCGTCGCGAGCATCGGTGTCGCGTCGCTCGAGCGAAGCCGCCATCCCGGCGCACAGGTGCAGCCGCGCGTTCTTGGGGTCCGAGGCGATCGCCTCGCGAAACCCCTCGGCCGCGTCGTGCGCGTGGCCGGTGTTGAGCGCCTCCCAGGCGTTGCGTTCGACCAGCGCATTGCGCGGGTCGATTTGCGCATGGGCCGGCGCCGCCGCCGCGCAGCAGATCGCGACAGCCGCCAGCCAGTGGCGTAGGGTCACCCCATCAAGGATAGTAAAAAGGCCGCCTGCTGTCGTCAGCATTCAGACGGAAATGTCGTTTTACCCGCTGCCGATATCAATTCTGTGAGCCACGCTTTTTTCACCGGACTGACAAGGGTTCGCGACCTCTGGCGACGCATGATCAATTCGAGCATCAGGGGGGCAATGTTTTATCGTTTCCTGACTCCCTGATGTTATTGTTACGGATTCATTCCATGCCCCAGCGAGCATCGATTTCAATCGAAGAAGGCGTCATCGACGTGCTCAAGACCGTGAGCCGCCGTCCGATTGCGCCGACGCTGCAAAGCGATCTGGTGGCCGATCTCGGATTCGACTCGCTGCAGGTCCTCGAAGTGATCGCCGAGCTGGAGGACCGTTTCGACATTTCCATTCCGCTGAACGACGTGCCGGCCAACCGCACCGTTGCGCGGGTTGTCGCGCAGGTCGCGGAGTTGGTCGCGGATCGGCCAACCGCTTGATGACCAGATGCCGCACGCTGCCCGAGGCGCTGTCTGACGCTGCGGCCACGGGCCTGGGCTACACGTTCGTCAGCGGCGGCGCCGAGACCGTCCGTTCGTACGCGGACATCCGCACTGCTGCGCTCGGCGTCGCGAGCAGTCTGCTCGAGTGCGGCCTGCGCCGCGGCGACCTGGTCGGGCTGATCATCTCGGACCCGGAGGAATTCCTCACCGCGCTGTTCGGCGCGTCGATCGCCGGCCTCACGCCGGCGTCGCTGTATCCGCCTGCGACGATCGGCGATCTTCCGCGCTATATCGAGCTGACGGCGGCGACGCTGCGCAGTTCGGGCGCGCGTGCCGTGGTCACCAGCGCGGCGCTCGTGCACGCGCTCGATGCCGTCCGATCGAGCTGTCCGGCACTCGACATGGTGCTGTCGCGCCGCGAGCTCGACGCGCCGCCGGTCGAGCCGCTGACGTCACCGTCGCTCGACGACATTGCGTTCGTGCAGTTCACGTCGGGATCGACGTCGGCGCCGAAAGGCGTTGCGCTCACGCATCGCAGCCTCTCGGCCAACATCGAAGCGTTCGGCGGGCCGTCCGGCGTCGGCGCCGGACCTTCGGATGTGGCGGTCAGTTGGCTGCCGCTCAATCACGACATGGGACTGGTCGGCATGGCGCTCGGCGCACTCTACACGCCATGCGCGTGCGTCCTGATGCAGCCGGAGGCCTTCGTCAGGCGTCCCACCGAATGGCTGCGCGCAATTACGCGTCACCGCGGAACGATCAGCTTCGCGCCCAACTTCGCCTACGATCTGTGCGTTCGTCGCGTGAAACAACTCGAGGGACTGGATCTTTCAAGCTGGCGGGTGACCGGCTGCGGTGCCGAGCCGATTCATCCACCGACACTCGCGGCGTTCGCCACGAAATTTGCCGCGGTCGGCTTTCGCAACACCAGCTTTCTGCCGTGCTACGGCCTCGCCGAGCACGTGCTGGCGGCATCGTTTCCTCCGCGCGATCGTGCCATTCGCACCGAGTTGGTATCCGCGGACGCGCTGGCCGGCCGCCGTATCGCCGTGTCCGGAACCGCCCGCGATTCGGTGATGCTGGTCAGCTGCGGACGGCCGCTGCCCGGACACGCCATCGACGTCGTCGGAGACGATGGCCGGACGGTGCCGGAACGTCACGTGGGCGAAATTGTCCTGTCCGGACCTTCGGTGATGCTGGGCTACTATAAACAGGACGAGTTGACGTCCCAGGTTCTCAGGAACGGCCGGCTCCGAACCGGCGACCTTGGATACCTGTCGGACGGCGAGCTGTTCGTATGCGGCCGGGCGAAGGATCTCATCATCGTCAACGGCCGGAAATATCATCCTCAGGACCTCGAGTGGGCGGTTGACGATCTGGCAGGCATTCGGCGCGGGCGTGTCGTCGCATTCGGCGCGCCCGAACGCGGACGTCCGGATCGGGTGGTCATCGTCGCGGAGCCGAGCGGCACGGTCGCGGCGCCGTCGTTGACCGAGATGATTCGTCGTCGTATCGGCGATTTGTTCGGGCTCTACGTCGATGATGTCGCGCTGGTCAACCACGGTGCGGTGGGCCGCACGACCAGCGGAAAAGTGCAGCGCGGCGCCACCAAGGCGCGCTACGAAAGCGGCGAGCTGGCGCTCGAGTCGCTGCGAGCGTAGGCGGGGAGACTGATGGACCTACTCGACAAGCTTCGCGCGGTCGAAAAACGTCGCGCCATGTTCGACGACGGATCGGCCATGCCTGGGGTTACGGTCATCGATCGTGTGATCGGACCGTGCGAGGTGGTCGTACAAGGCCGTCCGACGCTGATGTTCGGCTCGAACAACTATCTCGGGCTGACCCTGCATGAGGAAATCGTCGAGGCGGCCCGTCAGGCAGTGGTCGAGTACGGCACCGGGACGACCGGATCGCGTACCGCCAACGGCACGCTGGCGATTCACGAGCAGCTCGAGCGCGACCTGGCCGACTGGTTCGGCAAGCGCCACGCCATCATCTTCAGCACCGGGTATCAGGCGAACCTGTCTCTCGTCGGCGGTCTGTGCGGACCGGGCGACGTCATCCTGGTGGACCGCGACAGCCACGCCAGCATTTATGATGCGACGCGGCAGACCGCTGCGCAGGTCATCGGCTTCCGCCACAATTCGCCCGAGAGCCTGCGCAAGAAACTCGAGCGTCTGACCGGAACCGGTCGCAACAAGCTGGTGGTCGTCGAAGGGCTGTATTCGATTCGCGGCGACGTCGCGCCGCTGCGCGATATCGCTGACGTCTGCCGCACCCACGGTGCGTACCTGCTGGTAGACGAGGCGCATTCGCTCGGAACCTACGGTCCGAACGGTCTCGGCTGCGCCGAAGATCAGGGCGTGCTCGACCAGGTCGATTTCGTTGTCGGCACCTTCTCGAAGTCGCTGGCCGGCATCGGCGGCGTATGCGTGTCGGACCATCCGGAGCTGCGTGCGCTCCACTTTCTGGCGCGGGCGTACGTCTTCACCGCCTCCGGGTCGCCGGCCAACATCGCCGGTGTCAGCGCGGCGATCAAGGTGGTGCGCGCACAGCCCGAGTTGCGCGACCAGCTCTGGGCAAACGTGTATCGGCTGCGGCAGGGCTTGCGCGAACTCGGTTACGTCATCGGCGAGACCGAATCGCCGATCGTGCCGATCACGATCGGCGACGAGGCTCGGACGGTCGGGCTGTGGCAGCGGCTGTTGCAGGCAGGTTTGTACGTGAACCTGATCGTGCCGCCGGGCTGTCCCGTCGATCAGTGCGTGCTGCGCGCCAGCTGCTCGGCGGCCCACAGTACCGAGCAGATCACGCGTGCGCTCGACGTGCTCGGACGCATCGGCGCCGAGATGGGCGTCATCGGCGTGGCGGTCCCATCGCGGGTCCGGCTATAGCCAGCCGATCTCCCGATACCACGCGGCGGTGCCCGTCATTCCCTCGTTCAATCCGATCTGCGCCACGATTTCGAGCCGGTCGCGCATGCGATCGACGCGGCACACGAATCCTTCGGCCGACATTTCGGTGTAGCGGCGGCTGTTGATCACCTGGGGCCTCCCGGTCAGTGCACCGGCGACATCGCCGGCCCAGGCGGCCAGCCGCGTCAGGCTCATCGGAACCTGGATCGTGATCGTCTGGCGTCCGACTGCGTCCCGGACGCTTTCGGACAATTGACGGGTGGATGCCGGCTGCGAATGGGCGACGAAGATCGTGTCGCGCTCGGGCCGGCGGTCGACGGCTGCGGTGATGGCGCTCACGAGATCGTCCACGTGGATCACGCTGTAAGTCGCGCTCTCGCGTCCGACCAGCGGCATGAGGCCACGCGCCGCCGCCTCGAACAACGGCAGGAACGCGCGATCGCCTGGCCCGTACACGATTGCAGGACGAAGCACGGTCCAGCGCAGGCCACTCACGGAGGCGATGGCGCGTTCGCCGTCCAGTTTGCTGCGACCGTAGGCCGTGATCGGCGCCGGCGGATCGTCTTCTGTGCGCGGAGCGGTTGCCGAGGCCGGGCCGGCCGCCGCGAGGCTCGAGATGTTCACGAGGTGGGCGTCTGCCACCCTTGCCGCCGCTGCGACGGCGCGGGTGCCGTCGACGTTGACCTCCTGAAATGTCTGATCGCGAACACTCGACACGACGCCGGCCAGGTGAACGACGATGTCCGCGTCGCGAAAGGCGTCTCCCAGCGACGCCTCATTGAGTGCGGCGCGGATGACGACGACTCCTGGCGGCAGTGGAAGTCGGTCGAGGGCGGGCGACCCCGGCCGTACGATCGCGCGCACCTCGTCGCCGCGTGTGATCAGTCGCGCCACCAGGTGACGGCCGATGAAACCGGTCGCTCCAGTGACGGCGATCCGGCGCATTAGAGCGTCTTCTCGTAGATCCGGTAGGTCTTGTAGTGGCGGGCGCCCGCGTTTTCGGCCGGCTGATTGATGTCGCGGTTGTCCTCGAGCACCCAGGAAAACTCCGCTCGCCGGTACGGTCCGCCTGCGACTTGCCGGTGCAGCTCGTAGAGCAGTACCGGATAAATGCCGAGTGTGCGATAGGCCGGATCGATGCCGAGCAGCAGCAGCCGCATCTGGGTGATGTACCGCTTGCGCATGAGCAAACGGAACAACGCGGTCGGGAACAGCCGCCCGGTCGTGCCCTTCAGCGCCTGATTGATGTCCGGCACGGCGACGGCACACGCGACCGGCACGCCGTTGACTTCGGCGCAGACGGCGCAGCGCTCGTCGAAAATCGGCTTCAGCTCGCTTGCCAGCCGGCGGAATTCGTCCTGGGTGGGTGCGACGAAGCCCCAGTTGCGTTCCCACGCCGCGCAGTAGATGACGCGCAGTCGTTCGACTTCCGCGGTGAACTCGGACAGACGCAGCGGACGCACGACGATGCCGTGCTTGTCGCGCAGGCGCGGACCGAGGCGCGCGACCGCAGGCGGCGGCGTGGTGTCGAAATCGTAGAGCCACGCGAACAGATCTTTGACCTTCGCGTAACCCGCCGACTCGATGAATGCCGCGTACTCGGGCGGGTTGTGCGGCATCAGGAGCATTGGATCGCTGTCGAAACCGTCGATCAGCAGTCCGGCCGACTCGTTGAGCGACGGATTGATCGGTCCCCGCAGCCGCGCCCGTCCGCGACCGCGCGCCCACGTCTCGGCCGCCGTCAGCAGCGCCTGCGCCGCCGCGGCATCGTCGGCCTCGAAGAAGCCGAACATCGCGACATTGTCGCCGTGGGCCTGGTTGTGCAGCCGGTCGTCGATGGCGGCGAGGCGGCCGACCACGCGGCCGTCCCGCCACGCGAGCAGCAGCTCGACCTCGGCGTGCGCGAAGAAGGGGTTCTTTTTGGGTGTCAGCCGCTCGTGCTCGCCGATGCGGAGCGGCGGCACCCAATGCGGATCGAACGCGTTACGTTCGTAGGCGTAATCGATGAACCGGCGGAACTCCAGCCGGCCGTTGACGGGTCGAATGTCGGTCAATGGCGTGACTGACATACGTTAGCATCACGAGAGGTCCCGCGCGTGCGTTCTTCGGAATCCCTATCGTTCATTTATTTCGCGGTGCTGACGGCGCTGGCCTGGCTCCGTCCGTTTCCTTTATCACGGCGGCGTCAAATCTCCGCGATTGGCTTCGTCATGATGGTGACGATTGCGCTGCTTTCGCGCCTGGCCACGCCGTCGCAACGAGACTGGGCGCCGGCCGCGATCATCCTGGTTGGCTATTATTTCTCGGGCCGGTTCTTCGTCACCTCGTCGCCGGCGCTCGAGCGCTGGCTGATGTCGTGGGACCACCGGCTCCTGGGTGACCCGACGACGCGATTCGCGTCGTGGCCCCGTCCGGTTCTGGCCTACCTTGACGTCGTGTACATCGGCTGCTTTCTGCTGATTCCCGCGGGACTCGCGGCTCTGGTTGCGACTGGACAGGGACATCTCGCCGATCGCTACTGGACCATGGTCGTGGCAGCAGAGTTTGGCGCCTTTGCGCCTCTGAGCGTGTTTCCGACGCGGCCGCCGTGGCTGATCGAAGAAAAAGCGCAGTTGCCAGACCGTACCGTTCACAACTTCGCATCGCAGATAGTCGAGCATTTCACGATTCGAGCGAACACATTTCCGAGCGGTCATGTCTCCGGATCGTTCGCGATCGCCTTCGCCGTGCTCGGTGCGGTGCCGTGGGCCGGCGTTGCCTTGTTGGTCCTCGCCATCAGCATCACGATCGCGTGTGTGGTCGGCCGGTATCACTACATCGCCGACTGCGTCGCCGGCGCGATGCTGGCGCTTGCCGTCTGGGCCGTGGTCGCGATGCTGCATTCATAGCGCGACGGATCGCCGAACGCGCCGGTAGATCGCTTCCAGGCGGCCGGCGATTGCGTCACTGTCGAAGGCAGTCGCCGCCGCCGCTCCGCGGCGTCCGAGCTGGCCCCGCCGCTCCGCAGATTCGAGAAGCGCGGTCAACTCTTGTGCGAGGCCACTCGCGTCACCCGGATTGACCAGACGCGCGCAATCGGCGGGCGCCAGCAGCTCGGCGTAGCCGTCGATCCGGCTCGCGACGATGGGCTTGCCGCACGCCATCGCCTCGAGCAGCACAATCCCGAAGCTCTCGCCGCCGAGCGCCGGCGAACAGACGATGTCAGCGGCCTGGAAGAAGGCGGGGAGCTGATCGTCCTCGACTCGCCCAACGAAGCGGACAGGCGCGCCGAGGCGGTGCGCCAGATCGGCGAGCGCCGATCGTTCGGGGCCGTCGCCGACGACCGCCAGCATGGCGCGTGGTTCGTGTGGTTCGACCAGCGCCATCGCCCGGATCAGCGTCTCGACGCCTTTGCGAGGCTCGAGGCGTCCCACGTAAAGCACGCAGGGCCGATCGCGCGGCATCACGGCAGGCCGGGGACGCGACTCCCTGAAGCGACCGATGTCGATGCCGTTCGGGACGATGTCGAATTCGTCAGGAAAGTGCGCGGCGACCGTCCGTCGTGCCGCGCCCGAGACAGCGATGCGCGCGTTCAGCCTTCGCATCAATGGCCGCAGCCATCGCCCGAACGCCGCATAGAATCGATGCCCGTCCTCGCGGTAGACGTGAAACGTGCCGACCAGCGGCGTGTTCGCGCGGAGCAGGACCAGCCACGGTACCAGCGGCGTGAGCGGCTCGTGGACGTGAATGATGTCGAAGGGCTCGCGCAGCATCCGTCCGACGGCCGCGAAGGCGCGCGGGTCGAGGCCCAGCCCGGATTCGGTTCCGCCGAACGAGACTGAGATGGTTCGGCCGAGCGACTGCTCTCGGTCGGTCAGCGCGGCTGACGCGGGTCCAAACACCCGGGCGTCGTGACCACGGCGCCTCAGCGCCGCGGCCTGCGCGCGGATCTGGTTGTTGATTCCGCCCGGTCTGGACAAATCGTACGGTGCGACGATCGCGATGCGCAGCGGCGTGCCGGATCCGTCGGTGGTTCCCACGCGTCAGAGCAGCTTTTCCATGATCACGACGTCGACCCACCGGTCGTCGAGCATGCCCTGTTCGCGGAAGACACCGACCGTCGTGAACCCCGCGCGCCGGTAGAGTGCGAGGCCAGCCAGGTTGCCGACGAGAGCCGCCAGCACCATCTTGTGGAAGCCGATGGTGCGCGCGCTCCTGATCAACCGATCCATCAGTTGACGGCCGACGCCCTGACCACGGTGCGTGCGTTCCACGTACACCGAGAAATCAGCCACGTGGTCGTAGGCGGCGCGCGGATTGTACTGATTGAGGCTGGCCCATCCGATCACGGCGCCGTCGCTCTCGGCGGCCAGCACGGGATGACGGGGACGCCGGTTGCTCAGCCAGGCCCGGCAGCCGTCGGGTGTCCGCAGCGTCGTGTCGAGCGTGGCGATGCGATCCTCGATGCCCTGATTGTGAATGCTGCAAATCGCCTCGGCATCTGCCGCAATTGCCGGGCGGACCGTTACGGTCATTTCGCGAGTTTACCTCGGTCGCCGGGAGCTAGAATGGCAGCCTTGGAGGTTCGCATGATTGCCCGCCATCACGTGTTCGTCGCCGGAGTGGTCGTCGCGGCGGCGCTGGCGGTCCGGGTGCCGGGCCGCGCGCTCCACGCACAAACCGCGCCCGCCATCGAGCTGGGCTCGATCGACTTCCCATCGTCAGCGTCCGCGGCGGCGCAGCCCCTGTTTCTTGTCGGCACCAAGGCGCTGTACAACTTCGAATTCGATCAGGCCGCCGACGCCTTCGTGCAGGCGCAGAAAATCGATCCGGGCTTCGCGCTCGCCTACTGGGGCGAGGCGATGAGCTTCAATCATCCGTTGTGGGCGGAGCAGGATCTGGCGAAGGCGCGCCGCGCGCTTGAAAAACTGGCGCCGACCGCGGCGGCCCGCGCTGCCAAAGCGCCGGCCGGCAAGGAACGCGACTTAATCGAATCCGTCGACGTGCTGTTCGGCTCCGGTGACAAGCTTTCGCGTGACATCGCTTACGCCGCTGCGCTGGAACGCATGCACGCCAGATACCCGAAGGACGATGAGATCACGACGTTCTATGCGCTGGCGCTGCTCGGCACCGGACGCGCGGGCGAGAAGAACACGCGGACTGCGATGCAGGCGGCGGCACTCGCGGAGGACGTGTTCCAGCGTCACCCGCAGCATCCAGGCGCGGCACACTTCATCATTCACGCCTTCGACGATCCGGATCACGCGATCCTCGGCTTGCCGGCGGCCCGCGCCTACGCGAAGATCGCGCCGTCGGCCGCGCACGCACTGCACATGCCGACCCACATCTTCGTGCAGCTCGGCATGTGGGACGACGTGATTGCCTCGAATATCGTCGCCTATAAGGCCGCCGTCGATCTCGCCGACGCCAAGAACCTGCCGCGGGGCCGCGAGGACTTTCACACGCTGTCCTGGCTGCAGTATGCCTACCTTCAGGAAGGGAAGTTCGACGAAGCGGCGAAGTCGGTAGCCGTCGCACAGGCCGTCGCGGACAAGGACGGAAGCCCGCGCGTTCGTGACGGCTACGCGTCGATGAAGGCGCGTCAGGTCGTCGAGAGCGGCCGGTGGGAGAAGCTGCCGCTGTCGAACGCGCCGGTGAAAGACGGCGGCGCTCCGGGCTACGACGGCAGCGCCGCCTATGTGCTGGCCGCCGGTCTGAGCGCGGCCAAAACCGGGGACCTCGCGACCGCCAACATCGCGCTCGAGAAGCTGAAGGCGATGCGCCTGCAGGCCGAGTCGGGATCGAATGCGTATCGGGCGAAGCCGTTGGCGATCATGGAGAAGGAAGTCGCGGCGGTCATCGCGGAAGCGCAGAGCGATCCGGCGACGGCGGAGCGACTGCTGAAGGAAGCGACCGTGATCGAGCTGACACTCGACGCGCCGTCAGGTCCGGCGGAGCCGATTCAGCCGTCGTTCGAATTGTACGGTGACCTGCTTCGCGCTCAGGGTCGAGGCCCGGACGCGGCGACGCAGTATCGGTTGGCGTTGATCCGGATGCCGAATCGCCGCGCCCCGGTGAAGGGCCTCGAAGCGCTCAACGGATCGCGTCCGACGCAGGCAGGCGTTCGAGAAGGAGGTGCCCGATGATCCGACGAATCACAGTGGCCGCGGTGCTCTCGGTCGCGCTCGCCGGCGGCGGCGTCGGACTGATCGCACAGGAAACGCGGTCGTCAACGCTGCTCACCACCGAACACTATCTGGACTGGGAACGCGTCAGCGACGCCCAGATTTCGCCGGACGGCTCGCGGATCGTCTACACCCGCCAGGCCGTCAATAAACTGGAAGACAAGTGGGAATCGTCGCTGTGGATCATGAACGCCGACGGATCGCAGCATCGTTTCCTGGTCAAGGGGACGGCCGCGCGCTGGTCGCCCGACGGCAAGCGCCTGATGTTCAGCGCGGAGGGCGAGCCGAAGGGCGCGCAGTTGTTCGTCCGCTGGATCGACGCCGAGGGGCCGCCGACCCAGATCACCCACGTCAGCGAAGCGCCACGCAACGCGAAATGGTCGCCTGACGGCAAGTCGGTCGCGTTTTCGATGTTCGTACCCGATAACGAGCGGTGGCCGATCAGCATGCCCGACGAGCCGAAAGGCGCGAAATGGACGCCGGCACCTCGGGTCGTTTCGACGCTGCACTACCGCCAGGATCAGGTCGGCTATCTCGATGACGGCTTCACGCATTTGTTCGTCGTGCCTGCGGACGGCGGTACGCCCCACCAGGTGACCTCGGGCAAATGGAGCGTCGGCTCCGGCGAACTGCGCGGCGGTGCTTCGATTGACTGGACGCCGGACAGCAAGTCGATCGTCTTTGAAGGCAACCGATCGCCAGACGCCGACTTGCAATACGAGATCTCGCAGCTGTACGTGGCGGATGTCGCCACCGGGACCATTCGTGACCTCGTCGCCAAGCCTGGCGAATGGGGGCGGCCGGTCGTTTCGCCCGACGGCCGCACCGTCGCCTTCACCGGCCACGTTCCGACCGGACGCTCGCACAACGTCAGCGACCTGTTCGTCATCCCGATCAGCGGAGGCGGTGACGGCATGCGCAAGATCAGCGGCGACTACGATCGCGATCCCATCAACCTGCGATGGGCGCCGGACGGCACCGGACTCTACTTCGACGCCGAAGATCATGGCGCCCGCAACCTGCAGTTCGCCACGATCGTCGGCGGTGTGAAGCCGGTGACCAGTGGCCGTCAGGTGCTGACCTTCGATTCCGTGTCGAAGGACCTCGTCGCCGTGGGCATCTCCGCCGACCTCGATCACCCGCAGGACGTCGTGCGCGTCAACCTGAAGCAGCCCGGACAGGTCACCAGGCTGACCGACGTCAACGGCGATGTCCTGCAAGGCAAACAGCTCGCGAAGTCCGAGGAGATCAGCTACAAGTCGTCTGGTGACGCCCAGATCCAGGGCTGGATCGTCAAGCCGCCATCGTTCGACGCCACCAGGAAATACCCGCTCATCCTCGAGATTCACGGCGGGCCGTTCTCGATGTACAACGTCGCGTTCAACTACATGTTCCAGAACTTCGCGGCGAACGGGTTCGTCGTGCTGTTCGTCAACCCGCGTGGCAGCACCGGCTACGGCGGAGCCTTCGCCAACGGGATCGACCATGACTACCCCGGGCCTGATTACGACGACCTGATGGCCGGTGTGGACACCGTGGTTGGCAAGGGATACATCGACACGTCGCGCATGTATGTCTCGGGCTGCAGCGGTGGCGGCGTGCTTTCGAGCTGGGTGATCGGTCACACCGATCGTTTCGCCGCCGCAGCCGTTCGCTGCCCGGTGATCGACTGGTTGAGCATGGCCGGACACACCGACGTGCCGCTGTTCACCTACAGCTTTTTCAAGAAGCCGTTCTGGGAGGATCCCTCGGACTGGCTGTCGCACTCCTCGCTGATGTCGGTCGGCCGGGTGACCACGCCGACGTTGCTGATGACTGGAGTGCTTGATCGGCGAACGCCGATGCCGCAAACCGAGGAATATTATTCGGCTTTGAAAGTGAAGGGTGTGCCGGTGAAGCTCCTCCAGTTCAACGAGGAATTCCACGGCACTGGATCGAAGCCGTCGAATTACATCCGGACCCAGCTGTACATGATGAGCTGGTTCAACAAATACACCCGTCAGTCGAGTGGCAAGGTCTCGACGGCCGCAGAACAGCCCTGAAGCAGTTGATCGGAGTTCCCATGCGACGTGTCGTGATCTCGCTCCTGGTGTGTGTGCTGGCCTGCAGCACGCTCGCCGCTCAGTCGGCAGCGCCACCGATCACCGCGATTCGGGCCGGACGATTGCTCGATCCGGAAGCCGGTCGCACGCTCACCAATCAGATCATCGTCGTCGAAGGCACGAAGATTCGAGAGGTCGGCGCGAACGTCGCCATCCCGGCCGGCGCCCAGGTCATCGACCTGTCGCAGATGACCGTGATGCCCGGGCTGGTCGATGCGCACAATCATCTGGCGCTCACCTACAAGCCGGAGCCGGAAAACAACTTCTACTACTTCACCTACGTGCAGGACTCGACCGCGCTGCGTGCGATCCAGGCCGTGTCGAACGGCATCCAGATGCTCTCGTCGGGGTTCACGATCGTGCGCGACATGGGCAACAACGGGAACTACGCGGACACGGCCTTGCGTCAGGGAATCGAGCAGGGTTGGGTGCCGGGCCCGACCATCATCAACTCCGGCATCATCATCGGCGGAATGGGCGGCCAGTTCTATCCGACGCCCGAAATGGCGAAGGAGCACGGCATCGTCTACCCGGAGTACCTCGACGCCGACACACCGGACGAGATCGTCAAGGCGATTCGCCAGAACGTCCTGTTCGGCGCGAAGGTGATCAAGATCTGTGTGGACTGCAAGCCGTACGGGTACACCGCCGACGAGATCCGGCTGGTGATTCGCGAAGCCGCCAAGTCCGGGCTGAAGGTCGAGGGGCACGTCCAGACCGTGAACGGCGCGAAGGCCGCGATCGACGCCGGCATCTGGTCGATTGCGCACTCGACCGGGTTGAACGAGGAGATGCACACGCTGATGGCGCAGAAGGGCATCTACCGCGCAGGGACTGACACGCCGGATACGCTGGCGGGTCATCCCGTGTCTGCGCAGGCCTACAAGCGGACGGTGGACAGCCTGAAGGATGCGTACGCGAAGAAGGTGCCGCTGACGTTTTCGACCGATGCCGACTACTACGTGGTCGGCAAGACCCGCGGCGAAGTGTGCATCGAATTTCTCAAAACCTGGAAGGACGCGGGCATTCCGAACGTGGATATCCTGCGCGCGATGACCATCGGTGGCTACAAGGTGAGCGAGACCGAGAAGACACGCGGACCCATCAAGGCGGGATATTTCGCGGACCTGATCGCGGTCCCCGGCGATCCCTTGAGCGACATCGATGCGCTGCGCAACGTTCAGTTCGTGATGAAGGATGGCCAGGTGTTCAAGAAGGACGGCGTGATGACGCCGGCCGTCTTCTTCCACGG
>DASXIR010000321.1:0-5265 GCA_036497895.1 Vicinamibacterales bacterium
GGCAGAATCTGTGCGAAGTCATGATCGGTAGAACCATCGGCAAGTATCGGATCGTCGACCGTCTCGGCAAAGGCGGTATGGGCACGGTGTTTCGCGCCGTCGACGAGACGCTCGATCGGGATGTCGCCGTGAAGGTGCTCAATCCCGAGTTGACCGACACCGACGTGATGAGGCGCTTCCGCGCCGAGGCGACCACGCTCGCCAAACTGAATCACCCTGAAATCGCGACGATTCACGAAATCTATCGCAGCGATTCAGAGCTGTTGATGGTGATGGAGCTGATCCGCGGCGAGACCCTCGACCAGCTGGCACTTCGCAGCGGCCCGCTGCCGCCGGAGCGCGCCGCCTACCTCGTTGCGCAGGTGCTGGGAGCTCTCGACCACGCCCACCGAGCCGGCATTGTCCATCGCGATCTCAAGCCGGCGAATGTCATGGTGACCGAGCACGGCGGCATCAAGATCATGGACTTCGGCATCGCGCGGGTGGCCGGCGCCGAACACCTCACCAACGACGGTCACATGATGGGCACGCCGGCGTATATGGCGCCGGAGCAGGTGCTCGCCAAGGAAGTCGATCGGCGCGCCGACATCTACTCCTGCGGCGTGGTGTTCTACCGTTTGTTGACCGGCAAGCTGCCGTTCGAAGCGGATACCGCGATCGGTATGGTGCAGAAGCAGCTGTCGGATGCGCCGACGCCGGCGCACCAGTACCGCGCCGATCTGCCGGACTGGTGTCAGACAGTGCTGGATCGCGCGCTGGCGAAGTCGCCCGCGGATCGGTATCAGACCGGCGAGGACTTTCGGTCGGCCTTGTTGACGGCGATCAATCACTCTGCGACCGAGCACACGATGGTGCTTGCCGCCGCGCACATCGCCGGTTCGACGCCTACACTCGGACCCACGGTTGCCAGTGCCGCCATGGTGGCCCCGGTCACTGGCGCCGTCGCCACCGCGCCGCTTGCGGCGCTCCCGACGCCGGCCGGCGCGCGCAAATCGCCCGACGGCGGAACCATCGTC
This sequence comes from Vicinamibacterales bacterium, assembly GCA_036497895.1. Lineage (GTDB taxonomy): Bacteria > Acidobacteriota > Vicinamibacteria > Vicinamibacterales > CAVVIG01 > CAVQFC01. The sequence continues at coordinate 1,017 of DASXIR010000321.1, forward strand.
CTGCAGAGAAACCACTTCGCGATGGCTGGCGGTCTACTGGCGGTCGTCGCGATCGGTGTCGCCGTCCTCGCGTTCGTCGCGTTCAGAAGGACCGCACCCGCGAGCCCGTCTGCGCCGGCGCCACAGGTCGCGGACGCGACGCCGGTCACGCCGGCCGAAACGCCGGCCGACGCGCCGGCCGCAACCACCACGCCGCCAACACCGGAACCGCCGGCCGCGCCTCCGGCCAAAGCGCCCGAAGCGAGCGCCGATCCAGCGGCCAAGGCACCGGCCGTCGTCGCGGTGAGCACTGCATCGGCGAAACCAGAGAGTCCGACCGTCTCTCCCCCGCCGAGCCCTTCAAAGTCCAAACCCGGCACCACTCCTGCTCCGGCTGCTGCTGCGCCGAAGCCTGCCGAGGCGCCCATCGAACCGGCTTCGGTCCGCACCGAGACCGTCAACCCGTTTGTGTTCGACGCCAAGGCCGTAGTCGTTGACGCCGGCAAGAACCGCGAACATGACGTCACCGTCCGGATGGCCGAGGGGCAGGTGACCGTCAGCGAGAAGAACCACAGGGTCGTGACCTCCGTGCCGTACCAGACGCTGCTCGGCGTGAACTATTCCAACTCGAAACAACCGCTCTGGAATTCGCCGGCCGGCCCCGCCGAAGTGGTGAAAGTGGAAGGTGGCGCGTTCGGTTTTCTCAAGGGCGGCCGCAACTGGCTGGTGCTGCGCACGAAGGATTCGTCGGTGGTGCTGCGCGTCGACGATGAGGATTTGAACAAGGTGATGTCGGCAATGGAGGATCGTACCGGCGTGAAAGTGGAGCGCATCGTGGAACGTAAGGACTGATCAAACGCGTGTTCACGCTCACCTTCGTCGACGGCGGCATGCCACGCGCGCACATCCTGCGCGAAGGCAAAACCGTGATCGGCCGGGCGCCGGCGTGCGACCTCACCATCACCGCCCCGCTGATGTCGCGGACACATGCGATGGTCCGGGTCGCCGGCAACCGCGTCTACTTGAGCGATGCGGGCAGCACCTACGGCACCCTATGCAACGGCGCGCCAGTGATCGCCGAACAGGAAATCGCCTCGGGTGACACGTTCTCGGTCGCCCAGGTGACGCTGACCCTCGAGCGCGAGGTTCCGGAAGACGAACTGCTCTCGGAAGCGCACCAGCCATTCGACAAATCCGGCACCATCCTGCGTCCTATCGATCCGCCGGCGCTGACGCCGCCCTCGACTCATGCAGTCACGGTTGCGGCCCCGAAGCCGGACGGGAGCACTCCCGCCGCCACTCCAACGCAAGCTCACACCGCAACGGTCGGCGGCACCCGGCCCGGTTCCGGGCTGGAGACCGAGCGGCGTCGGTCGGACGATCGGCGCAAGGTGGATCTGAGCCGCGTCTCGGGCGATCGACGCGGTGGACGCGACCGTCGAGGCGGCCGGCACCTGCGGCTGCTGACCGAAATCGGCAAGACGCTGGTCACGGTTCAGCCGCTCGAACAGATCCTGGCGCGCGTCGTCGACCTCGTCTTCGAGGTGCTGCCGGCGGAGCGATCGTTCCTGCTTTTGCGCGACGCAATGGATCAGCCGCTCACCGCCCGGGTCATGCGTAACCGCGACGGTTCGGTCCCGACCAACGTCACGTTGAGTCGCACCGTCGTCAACCAGGTGATGCGCGATCGCGTCGCGATGCTGGCGAAGGACGCGCTTTACGACAATCGCCTCGACGCATCGGGCAGCATTCAGGCGATGCACATCAGATCGTTCATGTGCGCGCCGCTCTGGAATCGCAACGAGGTCATCGGCGTGCTCTACTGCGACAACCCGCGCAGCAAGAAATTCAGCGCCGACGATCTGGAGCTCTTCACAGCGCTCTGCAATTACGCCGCGGTGGCGATCGAACAGGGACGACTGTCGACGCGGCTGTTCGAAGAGACGCGGCGGCGCGAGCGTCTGCAGCGCTACCACTCGCCAAGCGTGGTCAGCCGCATTCTGCACGCCGACGACGGCGACGACGCGTTCGTGGCGCAGACCCGCGACGTCTCGGTCATGTTCTGCGACATCGTCGGCTTCACCAAGCTGTGTGAGCACAGCGAGCCGCAGGCGGTCGGCGAGCTGTTGAACAACTTCTTCGGCCGGATGGGCGAAGTGATCTTCGAACACGCCGGCACGCTCGATAAATTCGTCGGCGATGCCATTCTGGCGGTGTTCGGCGCGCCCTTCGACCAGGCCGACCACGCCGTCAGAGCCGTCGGCGCGGCGCTGGCGATGCGGGCAGAGCTGGCGCGGGTGAATGCCGAACGGCGCGACCAGCCGATTCAGATGCGAATCGCCATCAACAGCGGCCGTGCGCTCACCGGTGACATTGGATCGCCGAAGCGTCGCGAGTTCACCGTGCTCGGCGACGTCGTGAACGTTGCGGCCCGCCTCGAGTCGTCGGTGGCCCGACCCGATCAGATCGTCATCTCTGAACACACCCGGAGCCGCATCGGCGACGCCTTCACGTTGAAGTCGCTCGGCGAGGTGACGTTGCGCGGACGCGACGTCAAGCTCGAGGTCTTCGGCGTCCTCGGCTGATCGCCGGACTCTTCTTCGTGCCCCTCCGCGCAGAATCGTCGCAAACGCTCCGTCGCGTGGACCTGGCGCTGGGCGGCTGCGTCGCGATCATGATCGTCCTGGATCTCGCCGGTCGATCGCCGTGGCGGTTGAGCGGCGCCTTCGGCGATCTCGCGCCAGGCACGCCGTTCGGTGTCGCGGCACTGGTGCTGTTCGCCGTTCGATGGGCGATATCGAAGCGGGCGCCAGCGGCGGTCGTCAGCGAAAGTAACGAGGGTCCGGCGTGGCGGATGGATCCGCCCAGCGCCGGAGCGTGCGCCTGGGCGGTCGGCTGGTTCGGCGCCGCCACTGCGATGGTGCTCCGCCAGCAGCTGCGGGCTTATACCAGCGTGCCCGATCTCGGCGACCCTCTGTTTTCGATGTGGCGCCTTGCCTGGGTCGCCCATCAGCTGCCGATCGATCCCCGGCACCTCTTCGACGCCAACATCTTCCACCCGGCCGTCCGAACCCTCGCGTACTCGGACGCTATGCTGGCGCCTGCCGCGCTTGGTGCACCGGCGCTCTGGGTAGGCGTCCCGCTCGCGGTCGTTTACACGAGCCTGCTGCTGCTGTCGTATGTGGGCGCCGGCATGTCGATGTTCGTCCTTACCCGGAACGTGACCGGCCACACCGGTGCGGCGCTGGTCGCCGGCCTGGTGTTCGCGTTCGATCCATTTCGATTCCTTCACTACAGTCATCTCGAACTGCAGTGGACGTTCGCGATGCCGCTCGCGCTGCTGTTCGTCATTCGCGCGCTCTCGGCGGGCCAGCTGAAGGACGGCGCCTTCGCCGGCCTGCTGCTCGCGCTACAGGTGTTGTGTTCGTTGTACTACGGCATTTATTTCGCGATATCGCTGGTCGCGTTCGCCGGCGCCTGGGCCTGCGTCGTTCGTCCCATTCGCCGGGCGAACGTCCGGGCCCTCGCGCTCGGCGTGGCGATTGCGGCGGCCGTGTGCCTGCCGGTCACGCTGCCCTACTGGGAGAACCGCGCGACTGTCGGTCAGAGGCAAGCCGACGAGATCCGTGCCTACAGCGCGACCGGCCACGACTACCTCACCGCCTATCGTCAGAGCGCGCTATACGGCGAGCGGTTGTGGGACGCAAACGACGGCGAACGCAAGTTGTTTCCGGGAACGGTGCCCCTTCTGCTAGGTGCGCTGGCGTTGTTCCCCCCGGTGACGCCGCTGGCTGTCACCTCCACGGCGGCGCTCGCCGTCACCGTCGATGCGTCCCTCGGCCTTCACGGCACCGTCTATCCATGGCTGTATAAATTCGTGCCCGGCTTCGGCGGCTTTCGGGTGCCGGCTCGATTTCGCGCCATCGCCGGCTTGTACCTGTCGCTCCTGACCGGCGTGGCCGTTGCCGCGATTGCACGCCGCATCGGATCACAGCGCATCGCAGGGACCGCCCTCGCAGTATTCGGGACCGCCGTGCTCATCGACGCTCACCCCGTCCTGGCCTTGCAGCCGCTCTGGGATCATCCGCCCGGGATCTACCGCGGCATTCCGGAACCGCGCGCTGTGGTGGCCGACCTTCCGATCCCGTGGGATCGCGATCCCTTCTGGCACGATCCGGTTTTTATGTACTTCTCAACCTTCCACTGGCATCCGCTCGTCAACGGTAGCAGCGGCTTCGCGCCCGCGTGGTACGACCAGCTCGGACAGATC
>DASXIR010000322.1:0-6550 GCA_036497895.1 Vicinamibacterales bacterium
GATCCTGATCATGGCCATCGTCGTGATCTACATCGTGCTGGGAATCCTCTACGAGAGCTTCACGCATCCGCTGACGATTCTCTCGGGGCTGCCGTCAGCCGGCTTCGGCGCGCTGCTGACGCTCTACATCTTCAAGGTCGAGCTGAGTCTCTACGCATTCGTCGGCATCATCATGCTGGTCGGACTGGTCAAGAAAAACGGCATCATGATGGTGGACTTCGCCGTCGAAGCGCAGCGCGAGCACGGCAAGACGCCTGCCCAGGCGATTCATGAAGCCTGCTTGGTCCGCTTCCGTCCCATCATGATGACGACGATGGCGGCGCTCGTCGGCACGCTGCCGATTGCGATGGGCATCGGCGCCGGCGCCGAGTCGCGGCGCCCGCTCGGCCTCGCGGTCGTCGGCGGACTACTGGTGTCGCAACTGCTTACGCTGTACATCACGCCGGTCTACTACATCTACATCGAGGGCGCGCGCCTGTGGGTGGCCAGCCGCGGGCAGAAACAGGCGGCCGAGCCGGTGCGGCACGACCTCCACGGCGTACCAGTCGAGACCCCGGCGCACATGCAGAGCGCTAAATAGTCAAAAGACCCGCCATGGCTGATGGCTCATGGCCAAAGGCTGACGGCTGGTTTTCAGTTGGTCGTTGGGCTCGCCCATCTGGCGCAGCGACCGGCTACCCTGGTTGACCATCCATGGTTAGCGATCCGTCGTTAGCCATCGACGGCTGCCCTTAGCCATCGACCATCAGCCCTCAGCCATCCCGGGCTCTCACTTCCCCTGTCAACCTTTCGCTAAGCTGTGTCCGTCCAATCGGTTGTAAGTGGAACCGTGACGACAACGGCGGTGATAGCACTGAGCGGCGAAACCCCGATCCCCTGCGGGCTCGATGACGATGTGGCCCTTGCGGCCCAGGGGGATTCGTCTGCCTTCGAGCGGCTCTATCGGACGCACGTCGCCAAAGTGCACAGCCTGACGCGGCGGATGTTGAGCAACCAGGAAGCGGACGAAGTCACGCAGGACATCTTCGTGCGCACGTGGCAGAAGCTGGGTCAGTTTCGAGGCGAGTCGGCGTTCTCGACCTGGCTGCATCGCCTGGCCGTCAACGTCGTGCTGGAGCGGCGGCGGACCTTCGCCGTCCAGCGCGGGCGGATGACAGACGACCCGACGGCGCTCGACCAGGTCACCGTGCCGCCGCCTCGGGCCGACGTCAAGGTGGACTACGAACAGGCGCTGGAGCAGCTGCCGCCCGGCGCGCGGGAAATTTTCGTACTGCACGACGTCGAAGGCTACAAGCACCGGGAAATCGCGGTGATGCTCGAAATCGCAACCGGTACGTCGAAGCGGCAACTGCACCGGGCTCGAATGTTGATGCGGCGGCATCTGGGCGAGTGACGAACATGCATGAACAGTGGACAGACCAACTGTCGGACTATCTGGACGGCGAGCTGCCCGGTGATGAGCAGGATGCCCTGGAGACGCATCTCGGGAACTGCGCGGAATGCACGGCCGTCCTCAACGATTTAAAGCGCGTCGTGCGGCAGGCACAAAGCGTCGAGGCGAGGCCGCCGCACACCGATTTGTGGACGGGCATCGCTGCGCGGCTGGACGGAACGCCGCGCCGCGCCGTGTCCGCGGTCGCTCAGTTCATCCCACGCCAGCCGCGGCGATTCGCATTCACGCTGCCGCAACTGGCGGCTGCCGCTGCGCTGCTGATCGCCGTGTCAGGTGGCGCTGCGTGGAAGCTGGCGCAGGCTCGGATGACGCAAGCCTCGCGCTACGCGAATGCGGATGCGACAGGGGCGACGGCCGCGCGGGCCGTTGACGGCGGCAAGACCACGCCCCCGGCGGCGGTGATGGTGCCAGCGGCCGACAGCGCTGGTGCGCCCGACGGTGGACGCGTTGTTGCGGTTGGCCTCGCCGACGCGCAATACGACGCGGCGGTCGCGGATCTCGAGAAAGCGTTGAAGGACGGCCGCGGACACCTCGACGCGTCGACGGTCTCGGTGGTTGAACACAACCTGCAGATTATCGACCTCGCCATCGATCAGGCGCGGCAGGCGCTCGGTGCTGACCCCGCCAACAGCTATCTGAACGGATATCTGGTCGAAGCGCGGCGACGAAAACTGGACCTGCTGCGACGTGCCGCGGCATTGACGACGGAAACAAACTAACACCAAGGATCGATGACTATGCTGGGAACACTGCTGCTGGCGTTGATGGTCGTCACGCCAATCGATCAAACCGTGCCGGTTGCCAAAGGCACGAAACTCGACGTCAACAACTTCGCCGGCGACGTGATCGTGAAGGTGTGGGACAAGGACGCGGTGCGCGTCGAGGTCAACCACTCGGACCGCGAAGTCGTGGACATCCGGCCAGGCGACCAGACGCTGACCATACGCTCGCGGTCGGTGCGAGGCGGGCCGCCGCGCTCGCTCGACTACGCGATCACCGTCCCGAAATGGATGGCGATCGCGGTCAGTGGCACGTATGCCGACGTCACGCTCGAAGGCGTTGGCGGCGACGTCACGATTGAAACGACGCGCGGCGACATCAAGGTGAGCGGCGGGTCCGGATTCGTGTCGCTGAAGTCGGTGCAGGGACAAATCGTCCTCGACAAGGCCAAGGGACGCATCGAGGTTCGCGCGGTCAACGAAGGCATTCACCTCGCCGACATCAGCGGCGACATCTCGGCCGAATCAACCAACGGCAGTCTGGTCCTCGACCGCATCGACTCGGCCAACATCGACCTTTACACGGTGAACGGCAACATCACCTTCGACGGCCCGATCAAGGACAAGGGCCTCTATCGCCTGACGACCCACAACGGGACGGTTGGTATCGCCGTGCCCGACAAGGCGAATGCGATGCTGACGGTCCGCACCTACAACGGCGAATTCAGGTCCAGCTTTCCGCTGAAACTCGACGATCAGAATCCGCACAAACGCTTTACCGTGACGCTCGGCACCGGCAGTGCACACGTCGAGCTCGAGTCGTTTGGGGGCTCGATCCTGCTTCGCCGGCCTGGTGAACCACGCCCTGAGGTCGACCGCGAAGCCGCGCGCAGGCGGGCGCGTGAGAAGGGGGACAAGGATAAGGAGAAGGACAAGGAGCCGAACGGTCAGGCCTTCAACAGCTTTCAGTTCGACTTCCACGTCGACGACATCGTGCGCGATACGCTACGCGAGGTTCAGCCCGACATCGATCAAGCCATGCGCGAGGTAATGGCCGAAGTCGATACCGCGCTCGGCGCACTCGGCACCCTGCACCCGATGCCGAATCCGACGCCGAATCCAAATCCGCAGCCGAATCCGATGCCACGACGGTAGAGGCTCCCCACGCTCGGGCAAGGCCGCGACAGGGTCTGCCTGGCGTCAGAGTTCAGCGATCAGCTCGGTGACGCTCTTCTGCGTCACCGGGTCCACCAGCGTCGGCGCAATCTCCGCCAGAGGGCCGAGCACGAACCCGCGCTCGCGAAATCGCGGATGGGGAACGGTCAGACCCGGCTCGTCGATCACGACATCACCAAACAGAATCAGGTCCAGATCGAGCGTGCGTGGCGCCTTCGCGTAGGGCCGCTCGCGGCCGCGCGCCCGTTCGATCGCCAGCAGCGTATCGAGAAGCGCGCGCGCCGACATCATGGTTTGACCGACAACCGCCGCGTTGAGGAATACCGGCTGCGGCCCGGAGACACCGACCGGGATGGTATCGTGGAATCGCGACACGGTCAGGTGGGCGAGCAGGTTGCCGAGTTGAGAAATTGCGTAGTCGAGGTGGGCGCGCCGGTCACCAACGTTGGTGCCGAGCGCGATCGCGACGGTGGTGGGGGTGCCCACCGGAAGCTTATTCAACCCAGCGAGACGACAGGACCTCGCCGTACGAGGGGCCGACTGAGGCGCCGCGCTGGCCGAGCAGGTCCGTCCGGCCCGCCAGAGCCTGATCGAAGAACCGTTTCTGTTCGAGAGTCTCGCCGAGCACGATGCGCAGCATTTTGGCGTGGCGGGCGTTGCTCATGCCATCGACGCGCGGCCGCCACCGATCGACGAACGCTTGCGCGTCCGTGCCGTCCTCTTCGATCATCCGGTGCGCCGCGTCGGCGCCTCTGGCGCCTGTTTGCGAGGCCGGCTCGGTCGAGTCAGTGACGGTACCGCCGAGTTCCTGAATCGCCTTTGCGATCCAGGTCAGCTGCACTTCCTCACGGTTGATGACGTACTGATAGGTGTTGTTGATATCGTACTGCCCCACCACCCGCGCCGTACCTTCGTGCCGCACGAGCGCGGCCAGCTTCTCGCGGTAGAAATCCTGGAGCAAGGGCAGGACATCGGTCACGAGTTCTGCTTTTCCTTACAGCTGATGCAGACCCGCGTCCACGGGATGGCGTTCAACCGCGCCGGCGCGATCGGTTCGCCGCAGTCGCGGCACATGCCATAGGTGCCCTTTTCGAGACGCCACAGCGCCTCTTCGATTGCCTGGAGGATCTTGGCGTCGGTCTGCTTGAGCTTGAGCGCGATATGAACTTCGTTGTTGCCGCTCGCCTGATCCGCCATGTCACCCTGGCGGGTATTGTTGTCCATCGAGGCCTGCAGCGGCTTGACGCCGCCGGTCCCGAGAAGCTCGACGCGCTTTCTCAGCAGCGCATCCTTGTAAGTCTGCTCGTCCATGTGAAAATGCCGCTCCTACCCTGTGCGATCCGGCGGGTCTGTGTAACATCAAATACTAGCACTTACCGACGAGAACATGCAGTGCCTCCGCCATCCCGTGGAAGCCGAGGCCTGGCATCACTCGGCCCGCAGCGTCGCGAGCGGCTTATTGCGCAGCACATCGAGGCTCGACACGACGCCGATGACGCCGACGAGGACTGCCGTCAGGACCACGCCGGCGACGTGTTCGGTCGGAAACAGCCGCCAGGGAATCTCGAGCGCCCAGCGGCTCACACCCCACGTCAACGCCACCGCGCCGAGCGATCCGATCAGTCCGGCAAGCGTTCCGAGCACGCCGTATTCAATCAGCAGCATGCGGGTGATGGTGCCGGTGTTGGCGCCGAGCGTCTTGAACACCGCCGCCTCGTAGACGCGCTGGAACTTGGTCATCGCGACCGCGCCGATCAGGATCAGGCCGCCGCTGAACAGCACCAGTCCGCCGACCACGGAGATCGCAAACGTGACCTTGGACATCACGTCGCGGACGGTCTCGAGCACGTCGTGGAAATCGATCACCGACACGTTCGGAAAACGCTCGACCAGATCGTGCTGAAACCTCGCCCGCTCGGCCGCGGTCGGCGGGCCCTTCAGCGGTGCCACGAACATCTGCGGCGCCGAATCCAGCGCACCGGGACGAAACACGAACACAAAACCGCCGTTGCGCGACTCGCGCCACTCGACGTCGCGGATGCTCGTGATTCTCGGGCTGACGGTGCGGCCGAGAATGTCGAATCGCATCGTATCGCCGACGTGCAGGTGTCCCCGTTCGGCGATTTGCCGCTCGATCGAGACTTCCGGCTCGCTCGACCCACTGTTCCAGAACGCGCCTTCGATCACCCGCTCGTTCGGTTCGAGATGATCGCGGTAGGTCAGGGTGAACTCGCGGCTGAGCGGCCGGCTCTGCTCCCGGATCTCGTCCGGGCCGTCAAGGTTCGTCTCCTGTCCGGACACGCCGACCACTCGCGCTCTCAACACCGGGATCAACTGGTACTCGCCGGTCCGGTGCCCGGGGTCGCCGAGAAACGCGCGCACGCCGTCCGCCTGCCCCTTCTGGATATCGAGCAGGAACATGTCCGGCGAATCCGTGGTGACCTGGACCGAAAACTCGCCCAGCAGGCTCGCCTGCAGCGATCGCACGCCGACGATGAAGAAAGCGCCCAGTCCGACGGCGAGCAGAATCACCCGCGTCTGGTTGCCCGGCCGCGACAGGTGCAGGACGGCGTGACGCAGCGGAAACGATCGCGTCTGGGCGAGCGGGGCGATCACGGCAATCAGCAGGCGCCCGGCGAGCATCAGCACGACCGCCACCGCGGCGAATCCGGCGCACACGATTAGACCGGCCTTCAGCGAAGCCGCCTGCCAGGCGGTGAGTGCCACCAGCGCAGCCGTCACCGCGACGGTCACGGCAATGCCGGTCCAGTCGGTGCCCCTGCGCGTCGTCTCGTCGCGAAGCAGCAGGGACGGCTTGATGAACCGGACCTGCATCAGCGGGACGACCGAGAACAGCAGCGATACGAGCACGCCAATGGCGGTGCCCTGGAAGGCCGCGCTCAAGGACACGCCGTAATGCGCCTGCGCCAGGATCGATGTGGACGACCCGAACGCCGCCGGAATGGCGGCAAGCAGTGCACGCGCCATCGCGACGCCGAGCAGACTCCCGGCCAGGCCGAGCGTCATCACCTGAAGGATGTAGACGCCGATGATCTGGCCACTCCGCGCCCCGACGCACTTCAACACCGCGATGCTGCGGATCTTCTGGAGGATGAACACCCTGGTGACGCTCGACACGGCGATGCCGCCGAGAATGACGATGACCAGGCCGACGAGGCTCAGGTAGTTCTCGGCGCGATCG
>DASXIR010000323.1:0-5100 GCA_036497895.1 Vicinamibacterales bacterium
CAAACAAGCGGTCGATTTCGTGGGCGATTGCCCAGGCCGCGCAGGCCGCCGGCGCGCGAATCGCGCTGACGTATCCGAGCGAGCGGCTCGAAGAGAACGTTCGCGAGCTCGCAGCGAAGCTCGACAATCCGCTGGTCATGCCGTGCGATGTCAGCAGCGATCAGCAGATCGCCGACGCGGCCGCGACGCTCGATCGCGAATTCGGCGGACTGGACTTTCTGGTGCACGGCGCCGGTTTTGCGCCGTCGGATGCCCTGCACAACCCGTTCGCCGAGACCTCCCGGGAAAGCTTTCGGATCGCGCTCGACGTCAGCGCCTACTCGTTGATCGGACTGACGCGCGCGGTCACGCCGTTGATGGAAAAGCGCGGTGGCGGGAGCGTCCTGACGCTGACGTTCCTGGGCAGCGACCGCGTATTCACCAACTACAACGTGATGGGCGTCGCAAAGGCCGCGCTCGAATCGTCGGTGCGCTACCTCGCCTCGGATCTGGGACCCAAGAACATCCGCGTCAACGCAATCTCCGCCGGCGCCATCAAGACGCTCGCCTCTGCCGGCATCTCAGGGCTCTCGACGATGCTGCAGGCGTACCGGGAACGGTCGCCGTTGCGCCGGGGTGTCGAAACCGCGGAAGTCGCAGACGCCGCAGTGTTCCTCCTCGGCCCCGACTCCCGCGCCATCACCGGCGAAGTCCTGATGGTGGACTCGGGCTTCCACGTCATGGGCGTCTGACGCGCTCTGGTCACACCCATTCTTCAATCCTGATTCGCGACCGCGGGATGCCCATGTCCTCGAGCAGGCGGGGCATCTCATCGACGAGGGCCCGCGGCCCGCATACGAAGCACAACGTTGCCGGATCGTGGACGAGTTCGGCGAGCGCCTCACGAGTCAGCCGTCCGCGCGCGCCGCTCCAGCCGGCATCGTCGCTCACCCTGGTGACCGTTTGTCGCAGCTCGATCGCGCCGTCCGCGGCAAGTTTCCGCAGCTCGCGCTCGTAGGCGAAATCGTCCGGCGTGCGGGCGCTGTAGAACAGGCCGATGTTCCGGTGCGGCAACTGCAGGGCGTGCCGCAGCATCGCCCGCAGCGGCGCGATGCCGGTGCCGCCGGCGATGAAGACGAACTGTCGCTCTTCGGGCGCCGGCGGAAAGGTGAACGAGCCGAGCGGCCCGTCGATGTCGACCAGTTGTCCGGGGTTGAGCGTGAGATGCGCGCCGGGGCTGCCGGCGGCGTCCACCCCGACCAGCAATTCGAGGCAGCGATCGCGCTCGGCGTCCTCCGGCGCCGCGGCGATCGAGTACGGCCGGAGCTTGTCGTAGCCCTGGTCGGCAATGAGCAGCGCCTGGCCCGCAACGTATGGGAAATCGTGGCCATCGAGATCGATCCGGACGCCGCGGGCGCGAGGCGTGGCGGCGATCACGTCGCGAATCGGCAGCGTGAGCGGCACGGCAGACTATGCTATCTCACAGATGGCGCTCCGACGTCTCCGCGGCGCACTCCTCAGACTCGTTCGACGCCGGGCGGCGGCGATGACGGTCGGTCTCGCGCTGGTGTTGCCGTCAGCCTGGGTGGAGTTCGGCGGTCGCTACGGCAGCTGGTGGGCGTCCGGTTTGGCGTTGATCGTCGGCGCGACCGGTCTTGCGATCTTCTGGACGGGACTCACCGGAGCCAGTCCGGATTGGGTGGATGATTAGTCTGGTGCGGGGTGCGGAGTTCGAGGGTGCGTCGTGCGGGGTGCGTCGTGCTTCAGAGGACTCCCACTGCGGCCCTCTTAAGCTCCGTGTCTGAGATCGACCGAATCGTCGGTCGAAACGCCGGTAGGTTGATACGTTCGGTCGTGGCCCGCTCGCGCTTGCGGCGGGTCTTGTCCTGGTACATCCGGCCATCGGCTGTCGCCAGCAGCGTTTCGTAGGCGCTGCCGTCGTGCGGGAAAATCGACGCGCCCACACTGATGGCGATCTGCAGCCGTTCGCCGGGCCGCGCCTCGAACTCCATGCTGTCCACGGCGACCTGCAGCTCCAGTCGCTTGCTCTCCGCTTCCTCGCCGCTGCATCCGGATAAGACGACGATGAACTCGTCGCCGGCGTAGCGGGCGCAGATGTCGTAAGGCCGGATTCCGACGCGTAGAACCGCCGCCACCTCGCGCAGCGCCCGATCGCCGACGTGATGTCCGTAGGTATCGTTGATGTCCTTGAAGTTGTCGAGGTCCATCACCATCAGCGACACTTCAGTCTTGAGGCGCTCGGCACGCGCCAGCTCGCGTTTGAGGTGCATGTACATGAAGCGCGTGTTCGGCAGGGACGTCAGCGGATCGGTCAGCGAGTCTTCCTGCGTTTGTTCGAACACGATCGAGTTGTAGATCACGGCAGCCGCCTGCTCGGAGATGCGGTCGAGCAGCCGGCGATGATCGTCGGTGTAGACCGATGGTTCGGTGTGGTACACGGCGATCGTGCCGATGAAGCGCTCGTTGAACTGCAGCGGGCACACCAGCGCCGCGTGCAGCGCCGTTCGATCCGCGGGATATCCCGCCGCCTCGAGGTCCGCGCTCGGCCGTGCGTTGACCAGCGGCCGCCGGTTGCGCGCGACCCAGCCGGTCAGGCCGTGACCGCTGCGGATCGTGAGCTGCTGGATGATCTCGGACTCGATGCCGGTGGCGAACCGGCAGCGCAGCGTCTCGGTCTCGTCGTTGTGCAGGAACAACGCGCAGCACGAAAACGGGACGATATTGCTCAGTTTTGAGGAGATCAGCGCCATCGTGTCCGACACCCCGAGGCTGCTGCCCATCGCCTGCGCGATCTCGTAGAGCGCGTAGATTTCGCGATGCGCGAGCGCGATGTCCTGGAAGACGTTGGTGCGGACCGGCGACGATTCGTGGACCAGGCCGACCGCCGGCGCAGCGGTCGGCGCGTAGGTCGGTACCCGCGTCAGCTTGCGCGACGGCTCCTGGCTCGCTTCCGCCTCGGCGGTCAGCGTCGGGAACATGGCGATGAAGGTTTCGACCACGTTCGGATCGAGCGCCTTGCCGCTTTCCTGGCGCAGCAGACCGAGCGCGGCGTCGAGGCTCATCGCTTTGTGATACGGCCGCTCCGACATCAGCGCGTCGAAGTAGTCGACCACCGACAGAATTCGGGCGCCGAGCGGAATTTCGTCCTCCCGCAGACCTGCCGGATAGCCTTTGCCATCCCATCGCTCGTGATGACTGAGAATGAGCGGCGCCACCGGATACGGAAACGGCACGCCGCTGATGATCTCGGCCCCGACCTGCGGATGAATGCGGATTTTCTGAAACTCTTCCTGCGTCAGGGGACCCGGCTTCGACAGGATATGCTCGGGCACCGCGAGCTTACCGATGTCGTGCAGCAGCGCCGCGGTTTTCACGCCCTGAATTTCGGTGTCCATCATGCCGAGCGAACGCGCCAGACCGGCGGCGTACACCTGGACTCGTCGGATGTGGCTCTGAGCGGTCTGATCCTTGGCGTCGATGGCCAGCGCCAGCGCCTCGATCGTCGCGAGATGCAGGTCCGAGACCTGGGCGACGTGACGCTGCTGATCCTGGATCCGGCCCATGTAGACCTTGTAGGTGTGGTAGGTGAGGTAGACCGGCGCCGCGAGCAGCGACGCCATCCAGTAGCCGCCGCGATCGAGAATCGTCGCCCCGAACGCGGCCACCAGCGCGCCGACGAAATAGCTGGGTGCGCTCCACACGAAGTTCTCGTTCCACACCCGTCCAATCGACTGACGCGTGGAAAGGCCGATCGCCGCGGCAACCAGCAACGTGTTGCAGACGAAGTACATGGTGGCGGCGCCCACCAGCGGCTTGGGCAGCGTCACGATCGAGAACTGGTCCGGCGACGTCGGGCCGCCGAGCCACGCGTAAGCGAAGCCGGTCGCTTTCACGGTCAGGACCAGCGACGCCATGCTGAACAGCGTGCGGTAAGGTGCCGACCGTCCCTTCGTCCGGAAGGTGCATTGACTGGCTGCGCTGGCTGCGCCGACCAGCATGGTCTCGTTCGCGCCGAGCAGCAGCAACGCCGCGAAATCGACCGCGTACGACACCGACATCGTCGAGCCGCTGGCGGCGAGCGGGAGGCTGACTTTCAGTGCGGACGCGACAGACGAGCAGGCGAGGAGTGCGAAGAACAGTGCAGGGTGCGCGATCATGCGCGGGCCGAACGCCACCAGCACCACGGCGCCGGCGGCGAGCACCGCGCCCACGAACAACCGCGCCGCAATCGGCAGATCGTTCATGCTACGTCTCGGTGTCGCGCGCGCGCCGGCCCGCCGTCCTCGGCTCCGGCTCGAGCTGGAATTCGACGATTTTCCTGTACAGCGTGCCGCGGCTGATATCGAGCACGCGCGCAGCTTCCTTCTTGTTCCACTGCACCGCTTCCAGGACCCGGACGATGTGGGTGCGCTCGGCATCGGCGAGCGTCGGCAGATGGTCGCTCGCAACCGGCGTGGCGACGGTGCCGGCGTGCAGGAACTCGATGTCGGATGCTCGAATCGAACGGCCCGGCGCAGACAGCGCCGCTCGCGACACAGTGCTTTCGAGCTCGCGGATGTTGCCCGGCCACGGATAATTGCACAGCGCGTCGATTGCCTCGCGCGAGAAACCCTTGCTCTCGAGCGGTAGTCCCTGCGCAGCGCAGTAGCGCGCCAGGAACCGCTGCGCCAGGACCGGGATGTCCACCTGGCGCTCACGGAGCGACGGCAAGCGGATGGCGAACGCGTTGATGCGGTAGTAGAGGTCTTCGCGGAAGCGGCCGTCCCGCACGAACTGTTCAAGCGGGCGGTTGGTCGCCGAGATCAGCCGGAAGTCGACTGAGATCGATTTCTGCCCGCCGAGCCGCTCGAAGCGTCTCTCCTCGAGCACGCGCAACAGCTTGGCCTGCGCCACCAGCGATGTGTCGGCGATCTCGTCGAGGAACAGGGTCCCTTCGTTCGCGAGCTCGAGGCGGCCCGGCTTGCGGTCATGGGCGCCGGTGAACGCGCCTTTTTCGTAGCCGAAGATTTCCGACTCGAACAGCGTATCGGGCAGCGCCGCGCAATTGACCGCCTGAAACTTGGCCACGGTGCGGCGGCTCAACTCGTGGATCATGCGGGC
>DASXIR010000324.1:0-9669 GCA_036497895.1 Vicinamibacterales bacterium
ACGCTCCTGGTCGGTTTCCACCGTGCCGTACATCATGGTGGCGGTCGTGCGCAGGCCGGTGCGGTGAGCGTGACGCATCACGTCGAGCCATTCGTCGGCCGTCGCCTTGCCGTAACAGTGCAACAGCTTGCGGACCCGATCGACCAGAATCTCCGCTCCGCCGCCGGGAATGCTGTCGAGGCCGGCGGCGATCAGCCGATCGATCACCTCGGGCACGGCGAGTTGCGACAATCGCGACAGGTGGATCACTTCTGGCGGCGACAACGCGTGCAGCTTGAAATCCGGATAGCGCAGTTTCACCGCGCGGAACAAGTCTTCATACCAGGCGAGCGGCAGATCGGGATTGTGACCGCCCTGCATCAACAGCTGAACGCCGCCGACGGCGATGGTCTCGTCGATCTTGCGGAACAACTCCTCGAAGCCGAGCACGTAGCCTTCGGGCGACCCGACATCGCGATAGAACGCGCAGAACGTGCACTTGGCAACGCAGACGTTCGTGTAGTTCACGTTGCGGTCGATGATGTAGGTGACGACCGGCTCGGGATGCTTGCGGGCTCGGACCGCATCGGCCAGCGACCCGAGCAACGCGGTTGGCGCGCGGCGATACAGTTCGAGCGCCTCATCGGCATTCAACCGTTGTGCACCGCGGACCTTGTCAGCGATCTCCGGAATGCTCAGCATCGTAGACACGAAGGCTGCCGTCGTAAGACGCCAGGTTCAGTTCAGCGGCATAGCGGTAAAACCGCGTCAGCCCCTCGATTTCCTCGTCCCCCAGATAGTAACGGATATTCTCGCGCAGGTATCGTTCCGCTACCGCCTGCCGGACGTGGTCGTCTGGATAGTAAGCGGCCGCCACCCCCGATGGATCGGCGACGCCGGCGTCACGAGCGCGCTGCAGGAGCGCGACCTCGTCCTGGCTCACCGCGCCCGGCCAGCCCACCCACATCGCGTACACAAATGGCAGGCCGGTGGCCCTGGTCCACAACTCGCCAAGATCGATCTTCTGTACACCGGCGCGTTCGTGATCGAGGAACAGTGCCGCGTCGCCGATGATCAGCGCCGCGTCGGCTGTCGCCAGCATCGCATTTAGATCGGGCGCCATCGGAATCGCCTGCGTGGTCACGCCGAATTGCCGCCACATGCTGATAGTGGCCAGCGCGACCGATGTGCGCGAGCTGGTGTCCATCGCAATCGTCCGGACGTCTTTCGGATCGAGTCGAGTGTAGAGAGCGACCGACGCAACTTGACCGCACGACGTCACTGCCGGCCCTGGGACTACCCAATACGGCCGCGGTCCGCGAAGATACTCGATCGATGGAATCAGCCCGACGTCGATCGCGCGTGCGTGCAGGAGCCTGGCGCATTCCGACGGGATGTCGTAGCGAAGATCGAATCGCGCCTCGCGCTCGAGACCGTATACGAGAGGTCTCGCGTTCAGGTAGCTGACAGCTCCCAGGCGGACGCTGCTCATCGGGTCAGGACGTCGAAGCGGCCGTTGCGCTCGACCGGCTCCTGGCCCGCGGCGATGATGTTGCGGCGAATCTCCTCGAGCGGAGCCCGGCGCCGCCCTTCGCTCGTCTCGTTCTCGGGCGACACCGCGTCCACATCGTCCGCGCCGACCGTCAACGCCACCTGGGCCAGCTTCGGACCGTAGAGCGACCAGTCCACCTGAATCGACGCGACGTTGTCCACGACCATCCGCGCCAGCGCGACATGCTTGACGTCGTCGTATCCGGTCGTCGGTGCGGCCGGGTTGACGCGCCGCGGCAACGGCGCAAACGCACGCACGACCGCGACCGAGCGCTGCAGCGCGGCGACGGCCTTCAGCAGCGGCATCGGATCCAGTGAGGGTGACTGGTGAACGGTGAGACGCGCAAGAGCAAGTCCGGCGATGTTGACTTCCTCAATCGATCGCCGGGCGTCGGTCAGCAGATCGAACGGCGCTTCGGCGATCAGTTCGAGCCCGGCCGACTTGAGCTCCTCGAGCAGCCCACGAAGCGTGACGCCATCAGCCAGCGCCAGCCGTTCCAGATCCGCAAGCGAAAACCCGGAAACCGCTATGCCGCGTGCGATCGCCGCCACCTGCCCGGCGCGTTCGATCGCCGCGCCCCGGCTCGCCGCGGTGCCGACGATGCGCAATTCGCCGGCGGCGGGAGCGGACGGTATCGGTGCAGTGACATCGGCCGGAACCTCGAGCACGCGTACGAACGTCGTGCGCAGGCCATGACGCTGCTGCCTAAGGTCGTCAGCCCGCGCGCCAATCGTGATGATGTCGTGGGAAACCGCGAGCGTGCTCAATTCCGGGTCTGTCACAGGCATGCCGACCACTGATCATATCAGCGGGCATGTCGGTCCGAAAGGACCTGCTTCAGGGGTGGAGAACGGTAACGGTGTAGGTGACGGCCGCGGCGGCGTTGCCGACGTCGCGAACCAGCACGCACAATTTGCCCGGACTGGTCACCACGGACAGCTGCGGGGTGGTTCCGGCGGGCGTGACCGTCATCGGCCCGGTGATCGGGATGCAATTGGACGAGGCATCGGGAACGCCGATCGCCAGTCCCATGGAAATGTTGGAGGGCGGCGCGGCCGCGGTCAGCGTCACGTCGGTTTCGCCCGATTGAGACACCGTAAACGTGTTCGAGAAAGCGCCGCGCACGGGAACCGTGCCGTTGAACGTCTCGGTCGTCCGCGTAACCGGTGTCGGTGTGGTCGAACTGCTGCTGTCCTTTGAGCACGCCGTCGTCAACGCCAGGGCGGCAGTCGCAAGAAGAATCGCGTATTTCACGAGTGCAATACCGTCAGGGTGTAACCAATCGGTTCGACCATGTTGCCCACGTCGTAGACGATCACGCAGTAGGTGCCCGGCACCGTTGCCGTCCCCGACATCTGGACGCCCGGACCCGCGACCGCGTTGATGGTGTCGAGGGCGAGACACGATCCCGAACTGGGCGTGCCCACGCCGACACCGACAGCCGCCGAGGGGCTCACCGTCAGCAGGCTCACCTTCAGACCGCCAACCTGACTGACGACGAACTGTTTGGTGTCGGAGCCGAGCACGAGCACGGTTCCGGTGAAATATTCAGTGGCCGTGGGAACGGCTGGCGTCGGTGCCGGCGGCGGAACCGGATCGGCACACGCCGCTGCGAGAAGACTCGCGGCCATCGCCGCAACAAGAATCCGCCTCATCGTCTTTCCATCATACCCGTCATTGAACCGTCAGCGTCAGCGGCGCAAAGTTGGACAACGTGCCTGCTGTTGCGCTGACCGTGAGCGTGTAACTGCCCGTCGGCGTGCCGCCGTTGCTCGCGGGCGCCGCCTGGCCGGTGCCGGCCAGATTCACAGTGTGTGGACTGCCGGTGGCACCGTCGGCAACCGAAATCGTGCCGGTGCGCGCGCCGATCACTGATGGCGTAAAGCTGACGTTAATCGTGCAGCTCGAGCCGGCATTGACCGCGGTGCCGCAGTTGTTGATCTGGCTGAAGTCGCCGGTCGTGGTCACGCTGACGATCGACAGCGGATCGGAGCCGATGTTGCTCAGGTACACCGACTGCGGCGTAGTGGTGGTCGAAAGTGTCTGAGGCGTCGCGAAGGTGACTCCTGCCGGGAACAGCGCGATGCCCTGGTCGAGCGCCGACGCGCGAACGCTGCCGGCGCCGAGGTATGCGGCGGGCGCGAGCGCCACCGCCACCGCGGCAATTCGCACGGCGAGGATCAGCGGCCGCCGCAGCGGCAGACGCCGCGCAGCGAGCCCGATCATGGCGATGAGCGCGAGCCACAGCATTGACGGCGTCCAGTTCACACGGCGCAGGGCCTGCCAGGCTGATGGTCCGCGTGGCTCGAGGCTGGTCGGCGGAATCGCCGAACTGGAAATCGTCGAGATCGTCAGCGTCGAGGTCGCGCCGCTGACACCGGGGACCACCGTCGGCGGATTGAAGGAGCAGCTGGTCTGCGGTGGCAGATTGCCGCCCGCACAAGTGAGCGTGACCGGCGTGTTGTAGGGACCACCTTGCGGCATCACCGTCACCAGATGCGACGACGTCTGCCCCGCCTTGAGCGTCACTGACGAAGGCGACAAGCTGACCGCGAAGTTCGTGACCACTATTGTCAGGGCGACGGGATCGGAATACGCAAGACTGTTGTTGCTGGCGGTGACGCTGACCGAGTTCGTGCCGAACGTGCAGGTCATCGTCGCGCCAGGCGGCGTGCCGCAATCACCCGACCAGTTCAGACTGACGAGCGGACAGGTATTCGGGTCGGTGAAGCCCAGTTGGTCCGGTGTCACCGTCGCGCCGAACGCGGTGTTGCCATCGAGAGTCAGCGTCGTCTTGGACCCGGTAAACGACGGCCGCACGCCTTTCGCGGCAGCGAATGCGTCGGCGCGACCTGCGCCAAACACATTGTCAGGTGGCGCGGCGCTCAGGGACGCTGCGCCGCCGATGATCGCGTGTCGCAACGCAAGCCGGGCGGTGTCCGGAGCCACGGTGGAGGTGGATCGGCCCAAGAGACACGGTGCACTTTGCAGCACCAGCGCGGCGATGCCGCCCATGTGCGGCGACGCCGCCGAGGTGCCGAAGAACGGGACCGGGAACGTACCGGCACCGGTAATCGACACTCCGTCGATCGCGGCGATGTCGGGCTTCACGCGACCATCGATCGTTGGACCCTGACTGCTGAAAAATTCCGCCGTCGAGTTCGTCGTATCGCGGCACGACTCGTCGCTCGGAACGGCGTTGGCGGCCGCGGCTGAGGCCGAGCAGATCGCACCGACCGCCACCACCGAGGTCGGCGATCCGGCGGCGTCGCTTTGTGCCGCGATGCTGTGGCTCGCGGTGTTGTAGTTGTGACGGGCGTGACTCTGTGCCGACAGCAGCGCCGGTCCGGCGGCGGCGCATTCCGGCTGGAAGGAGAAGATGTTGAGGTTCCGCGGTTGCGCGGCGTCGTGGACGTTCTGCACCACGATGTGGAAGAAGTCCTGCGCGCCTTTGTTGACGAAGTCGATCACTTCGACCGGGTCCTGCTTGCCGTTCTGCTGGTCGGTGCTGCTGGCCACCACCCTGCCCGTGCTCTGCTGCACGAGGTAAAGGTCGTAGTTGTTGGCCGAGCCGCCGAACGGGTCGTTCCACGACAGGAAAATCGCCACCTCGCCGTTGGTCGGCAGCGAGATCACGTTATAGGGCTGCGCACCAAGCCCCAGCACGTCGGTGGTATCCGGCGCGGACTGGAACAAGTGCATGTGGCCGCCGTTGGCGATCCCGTTGACGGTGGTGCCGTCGACATTCGAGTCGGCGTACGCGCCGTAATAGTGCTCGTCGGCGTCGTTGCCGACCGACGTGAAGTACGCACGGATCGGAAACGCCGCGTTGTTGAGCGCGGCGGCCGTGTTGGCCGACACGACGCTGGTGCCGTCGTAGGGCTCGCCGAAAAATCCGATGTCGTCGAGCACGACGTCGTTCGAGGCGGCGAGGAAGTTCACCGCCTGGTTGAACGAGAGGTCGGTATCGCCGTTGGCGAAGGACAGCTTGGCGCCCGGCGCCACATCGTGGACGATTTCGAGGAGCGCCGTTCCCTCCGCACCGGCCCCGGCAAACGAACAGGCGGGAGTGGTGACCGGTGGCAGTCCTTCCAAATCGCCGTTTGACTGAAACGACCGGCCGATGATGCCGCCCGACGATGAGAGCAGGACGCCGGCGGCATTGCGGACGCCGACCGACGTCGGAAGATCGCCGGTGGAGATCGGGCCGTTCACGGCTCCGGGGCAGCTCGTCGTGCAGCTCGAGGCGAATACGCCCTTCAGTCCGTCGGAGATCACGCCGACTCTGACGCCGGTGCCGTCGATTCCCCACGTCGCCCGCGCCGTATCGGAGTGGAGGATCGGGTCACCCTCGGTGTTGACTCCGCCGGTTCGTCGCCGTGCGTAGGTCGGCAACCGGATCGAGTTGACGACGGCAAGCTGCGCCACCGCGAGCAGGCGTGCCGCCGGAATCCGTGCCTGAACGCGACGATGGGCCACGTCCTGGAGTTCGATCGTGACGCCTGCCGCGGTGAGTTGCTGAATGGTCGCATCCGACACTTCACGCATCAGGATGTAGACCTGGACGGCGTTGTTCGCGTCGATGCGCAGCCGGTGTCCCTGGACCGCATCCTGAACGGATCGCGGCATTTTTTCGACCGCCAGCGCGCTCGACGACCCGGTCGACGCTTGCGTAGTCGCCTGGGTAGTCGCCGCGCCGGTCTGCTGGGTCACGGCCTGCGATAGATCCGCGAGCACCGTGGTGAGTTTCGAGGACGGATCGACGGCCGGGGTGTCGGGCACATCACGGCGCTGAACGTCCGCCGACACGGCGACGCCCAGAAGCAAAGAAACAATAAGGAAGCGCATCTTAGTCGGTATCCATTAGACGACCAACCTCTGACAAAAGTATGGCGAGGGAACTGGCCAGCCCCCCTATTATGGCGCGCTACGGCTCGGCGCGGTGCTCCATGACTTCGAACATGCGGGCAACCCAGGCCGGATTCACGCCTGGAGTCGTGATCGCTGGAAAGTGCGCCCTGTGCGCCGTCATATCAATTCGCCTGGCGGCATCAGCCGCAGGCACCTTCTCGCCGTGCAGGATCGTCCCCTGCTTCCAGAAGTCCCGGAGGTACGCCTGAAACCAGTCGATCCGTTCCTTGCCCCTGAACGGATCGCCGTGCCCGGGGATGACGTCCACGAAATCGAGCGGTTTCAGCTTCTCGAGCGTGTCCGGCCACTCGTCGACGAAACCGTCGATCAGATTGGCGACACCGTTGACGAGCAGGTCGCCGCTGCAGAGCAGGCGCTCCTTCGGCAGGTAGACGACGAGGTCGCCGCCGGTATGGCCGCGACCGAGATACAGCAGGCGAATCTCGCGGTCGCCGCGAAAGAGCGTCAGCCGGTCGTTGATGGTGACGTTCGGCGGCGTCACCTTCAGATCCCGCAGGCTGGCGCCGAACGACGTCTGGACGCCGACCTGCTGCGCGAGTCTCGCCTTCGCGGACGGATCGGTCTCGGCCGCCGCGCGCGCTTTGAGGTCGTCCAGTTGTTTCGGCGTCGCCTTGATCAGATCGGCCAGCATGCCCTTTTCGAGGACATCGCCGGTCATCTTCCTGCGAGTGAACTCGTGGCCGATGATCTCCACGCCGGGCGGGAACGCCTGGTTGCCGTTCGTATGGTCGTAGTGAAAATGCGTGTCGATCAGCACGCGAACCGGTTTGTCGGTAATCGCTTTCAGCTCCTGCAACATCGCCCGCCCGGATTCCGGCGAGATGTGGGAGTCCACGATCACCACATCGTCCTGGTTGACGATGACCGCGGAGTTGGAACCGACGTTCATCGTCCCCGTGCCGATCGCGCTGTAGATGCCGGGCACGATCTCGGTGAATTTGTAGGCGGCTTTCGCCGCCGGCGTCTGGGCGTGAAAGACGATCGCACTCGTGGCGATGCCGGCAAGAACGAGAGCACAACGGACGCGATTCATGAGATCAAATTATATGGCTAGAGACGGCGGACTGCCGCCACGGCTGCTCGATTCAGCTGGCGGTCGAAGCTGGAGAACCTGACGTCCGATCGCTCGATGCTCGCCAGCAGCAGGTAGGTGGCGAGATGCATGCTGTCGAACCCGCGCAGTCCATACCGTTCGGCGAGATCGCCAGCGCTCCGACAAAGCGCCTCGCTGAGCGGAAGGATCACCCACATCGGCCAGTCGGCGTCGAAGTCGCGTTTTGCCAGGCGAAAGCCTGCAGCCGTGATGCCTCCCAGCCGGCGAAGCCGCGCGAGGGCGGCCCGGGCTTCGGCATATGTGACGAGCGAGGTCGCGCCGGCGGATGCTTCGCTCAGATCCTGACGCACGGCATCGCTGCCCGGCTCGTCGACATACAGTTTGATGATGCTGCTGGTGTCGAGGTAGAGCGTCATCAACCGCGGTCTTCGATGACAATGTCTGACGCGAGCTTTTTTCCGGTGTTGCGGGGCGGTTTCGGGGATCCGGTCGGCTTGCCACCGTTCCAGATGGCTTCACCCCTGACCACCATGCCGTGGAGCCACGCCGAATCGTCGCGCTCGACCGGCTCGAGCGTCGCAATCGGCCGGCCTCGTTCAGTGACCGTTAGACGCACACCTGCGCGAACGCGTTTCAGGTGATGGCTGAGCCGATTCTTGAGATCCCGAACGCCCACGGACTGCATCCCTATCCTCTGTAGCTACAATTATACAATAATGTAGCCACTATGTCTCACGCCGTGACCCGCCCGGATATCGAACGCGTCCATCCGATCATCGCGCCGCACATCAGGCGGACGCCGACCATCACCGTCAGCGGCGCCGAATTCGGTTTGGCGCCGTTCGTCCTGACGCTGAAGCTCGAACAGCTTCAGCACGCCGGCTCCTTCAAGACTCGCGGAGCATTCACGAATCTGCTGACGCGAACGCCACCCGCAGCCGGCGTCGTCGCCGCATCGGGCGGGAATCATGGTGCCGCCGTGGCGTACGCGGCGATGAAGCTCGGCGTCCCGGCGCGGATCTTCGTCCCGACCGTTTCTTCGCCGGCCAAGATCGACCGTATCCGATCCTATGGTGCGGAGCTCACGGTGATCGGTGACCGTTACGCCGAGGCGCTCGCTGCCAGTATCGAGTGGACCAAGACGTCAGGGGCGATGCCGGTGCACGCCTTCGACCAAGTCGAAACGCTCGCCGGACAGGGCACGGTGGCGCTGGAGTTCGCACAGCAGGCACCGGAACTCGACACGGTACTGGTCGCGGTCGGCGGTGGCGGACTGATTGGCGGAATCGCCGCATTCTACGAATCGAAGACACGCGTCGTGGCGGTCGAACCGGCGGGCGCGCCGACGCTGGCGGAAGCGATGAAGGCCGGGCACCCGGTCGACGCGCCCACGGGAAGCGTCGCCGCCGACTCACTGGCGCCGAAACAAGTCGGCGAGCTGATGTTTCCGATCGCGCAGGCACACATCGAGCGCGTCGTCCTGGTCAACGACGAGGCGATCCTCGCGGCCCAGCGCGCTCTATGGAACGGGTTGCGGGTCGTGGCCGAGCCTGGTGGCTGCACGGCGTTCTCGGCCCTGCTGTCGGGCGCCTACAAGCCGGCGGCCGGCGAACGCGTCGGCGTCGTGATCAGCGGCGCGAACACCACGGCCGTCAATTTCGCGTAGGGACGTCTAACGGCCAGACCGCCGCATCTTCGAGAGAATTTCCACGGCTTTTCGGCCCGCAGATTCGGTGGTGGCGACTCGGGCCGGCCAGTTGCGCGTGTAGCCTTCCGACGCCCACTTCTTGGTGGCGTCGATTCCCATCTTGCCGCCGAACGCCGGCAGGTCCGACGCGTCGTCCAGGTCGTCCACGGGACCTTTCGTCATCTGGACGTCGCGCAGCGGGTCGTAGTGCGTGCCCACGATCCACGCGACCTGACTCAGGTTGTGGACGTCCACGTCCTTGTCCACGACGATGATCGTCTTCGAAAACATCAGCTGACCAAGGCCCCAGAATGCGTTCATGATCTTGCGCGCGTGACCAGGGTAGCGCTTGTCGATCGACACCAGCACCAGGTTGTGGAAGATGCCCTCCGCCGGAAAGTGCATGTCGACGATCTCGGGTAGCGTCTTGCGCAGCATCGGCAGGAAGATTCGCTCGCTGGCCAG
>DASXIR010000325.1:0-13604 GCA_036497895.1 Vicinamibacterales bacterium
GTCGAAACGGCCGACCGCCCAGGCGTTGTTGCCCGATTCGAGCGATCGAACCAGCGTCATCAATTCTTCGTTGCCGGTGACGCTTTCGAGGCCCGTCTGAGGATTGGCGCCGCCGTTGTGGAGATCCACGGCCGAGCGAACGAGCGTTGTGCTGCCGAAAGCCGCGAGGCCGCTCTCGATGAACGACAGAGCGAAGCTGGCATCGGGCCGGCTCGGGACGTCGGCGACGTTCGAAACGTCGGCGACAATGAGCCGCTTGCCTTTGTAGTCCTCGACGTGAGCGCCATGCTCACGCATCAACGACTCGATCTTGACCTCGTCGAAACGTCCCCGCGCCAGCACCATGCCCGCAAACGGCGATTTGCCACCGCTGGCATCCGGACGAAGGCAGGCGACCACCCGGTCGATGTCGGTTTCGAGGTTGATGCCGGTCCGATCCTGAAGTTCGCGCTGCCCGTTTTCCTGCATGGGAACGGCGGCGTGAATCTTCTGGCGCAGCTCCGAACCCATCACTTCCTGGACGTTTGCGAAAGCGACCACCGCCGCGTCGCGAGGCACGAAGCCGAGCTCTTCGGGTCCACCGCGGCCAGCGAATGCGCCCGCCGGCAGGCCGCCGACGTAATACGCAACCAGGCCGGTCCCCAGGCCGACAGTCATGACCAGCAGCGAAACAATCACGAAATAGCGCGTTCTCGTGGTCATGAATGAGCCCTCAAAGTCTTATACGGTCGGGGCTTGATGCCAGTTCCCTTTATCTTCCTGAGACTACTGTTCAAGCACGTATTCTCGATCAGTTACCGCTCGTCCGGCCAGCCACAGAGTAAGCACGATAATCACCGCCAGGGACACCAGACTCGTCATCACCGACGGCACCTCGCGAAAGATTTGAAACAGCATGCTGGCCGCCGAGTCCTGCGGCATCTGGTGCGTCACCAACCCCTGCAGGTAGTAGGCAACCGTGAACCGCCGGAGATAGCCCGGGAACAGCATCACCAGGGGTTCCCATCCGAACGCGAACACCAGACCCGCGATGAGCGGTCGTTTCATCCGGGCACCGACCAGGGCGAAGACGGCGCCATAGGCCGCGAGCCCAATCGCCAGCATCACGAGATCCGCGAGCAACGCCGGGAACGCTTCGGCGATGCCGCTGCCTCCGGTCGGGACGACGAGGAAGAACACCAGCATCACGGACGGCAGGACGAGCAGAACCGTGCAGGCCAGATACGCGAAATACTTGCCGAACAGGACCGCACTGCGTGGCACCGGCCGCGTGAACAGATATGTGATCGTCTTATCCTCGACCTCGTCGGCAATGAGCGCCGTGCCGTAGAACACGCCGAGGACCGGCACGATGAACCGGATGTACAGCAGCCAGATCATCATGCCGAAGATCGACGCGCCGGCGGCTTCGGCGCCGTTGACCCGGAAACCGGACGACACCATGCTGGACACGATGCGCAGCACCACGGCCAGCATCACCGGTCCCCCGAGCAGCACTGCCAGGAACACCGACCGACGCGACCAGAGCATCTGGCCGAGCGACAGGTCGAACACCCGGAGCGAGGACGCGGCCAGACTCGGGGGAGGGTGCGCATGCGGCGTCATGACTTCACCAGGTACTGTAAAACGGACTGCAGGTTGTCGTCGGGCGACGTCACCTCGTGAATGGTCCCCAGTTCGCCCGAGGCGGCGAGTTCGGTCAGGCGCGCGTAGAACACGTCGGGGCGCGCGGTCTGTACGACCACCGCCTCGTCTTCGAACCTCAGGCTGAGCAGATCGTCCTGGGTCAGGAACTCGCGTGCCAGCTCCCGCGTTCGCTCCGCCTTGATGTACACGGTATGCGGATGCTCGTCGATCAAGTCGCGGATCTGGTGGACGTTACCTTCGGCGAGAATCCGGCCCTGGTTGATCAGGAGGATGTTCGACGTCATCGATTCGATTTCGTGGAGGATGTGACTCGAAACGATGACGCTCTTCCCGGCGCGGCCCCAGTCCTTGATCATGCGGATGGTCTTGCGCCGCGCAATCGGATCCATGCCTGACAGTGGCTCGTCGAGGATCAGCAGCTCGGGATCGTGAGCCAGAGCCTGCGCCATCTTGACACGCTGACGCATGCCTTTGCTGTAGGCACCGATCTTCTTGTCCGCGGCATCGAGCAAATCCACCATCTCGAGGCCACGCCGTGCCATCGCGGCCGCTTCCGCGTCGGTGCCGCCGTTCAGACGCACCAGCGCCGTGACCCACTCCAATCCGGTCATGCGATCGTAAAACGCGTCCTGTTCTGGACAGAAACCGAGACGCCGGTAAATGCCCGGATTCTGCCAGATCGGCTCGTCCAGGACACTGACGCTGCCCTTGCTCGGTTTCAGCTGGCCGGTCATCAGCTTCATGAACGTGGACTTGCCGGCACCATTCGGACCAAGCAGGCCGGTGATGCCGGTGGGCACCGTGACCGACACATCGTTCAGGCCGATGACCTGGCCGTACCACTTCGACAGATGATCCGCGACGACGATGCCTGCCACGACGCCGGCCACTAGGCAACCACCTCGATCCCGCGCACGCGGCGCTCGAGCACCAGCGCCGACAGCCCGATCAGGGCGGCGATGACGAGCAGCGACACTGGCCACGGCGTCGCGTAGGGCGCCTTCAGCCGGAAGATCACGTTGCCGAGCTGCTCGATGCTGGCGCCAGGAGACATCCAGGACAGCGCCGAACTGCGCGTCACCGCATACACCACGCGGTAGATGGCGGCCGAAAAAAAGATGACCGCCGTATACAGGATGCCAACGTAGCGGCTGCTCTTCGACAGCGACGACAGCGCCAGCATCGTCGAGGCCGCGAGCAGCACTTCGACAACCGAAAGCACCGTGATCGCCGGAAACAGGAAGGCGTTGTTCACGAGGAAGGTGAAGTTGCCGGCAAAGGCAATCTGAACCAAGAGCAACAGCATCGCCGGCAGCCACGTCACCAGCAGCAGGAAGGTCGTCAGAATTGCGAGCTTGCCGAAGACGTACTCGGCACGCGTCAGCGGCTTGGAGAGATAAATCTGCAGCGCATTGGCCCGCCGGTCGTTGGCAATCAGGCCGGCGCCGACGTAGACCGTGACGAAGAACACGAAGAATTCCTGCTGATCGAGGAACTGCCGGAAGGTGTCCGCTTTCACCGCCAGCAATTCGCGCGCCTGGGGAACATTGGCCGCGAAGTAGATTTGAGCGACGCGGCCCACGAACGGCACCCAGGACACGAGCAACAGCGCCAGCAGCTGTTTCTTGGCGACCAGGGTCCGAATCCCGGCGCGGGCGATGACGATCCAGCCCGCACCAGTGCGCGCGCGATCGCCGCGGTAACGCCGGTAGCCCTGATCATGAATCGGCATAACTCAGACGGTCTCCGCGTCGAAACTCGGCGTCATTCCTGTCCGACCGCATGGGCGAACACGTCTTCGAGCGTTGGCACGCTGGGCCGCAAATGACGCACCTGCACTTGCGCTGACGCCGCGAGCGCGAACAGGTGCTGTGCGCCGCCGTCTCCGGGTACGAAGACGCGCATCACGTCCTCGTCGGTCGCGTTGCATTCGAGACCTGCCGTCCGCAGCCTCGTCAGAAACGGCTCGAGACCATCGACCGGCGTCTTCACGCGCAGCTCGTAGACGCGCCCGCGCGGCTGCTTGAGTGCCGCGATCGGACCGGCGGTCGCAATCGCCCCCTTGTCCATCACCACGACGTAATCGCAGGTGTACTCGACGTCGGGGAGCAGGTGCGAACAGAGAATCAGATTGACGCCCTTGTTGTGCGCCAGGTCTCGCACCAGCTCCAGCATCTCGTCGCGCCCTTTCGGGTCCATGCCGTTGGTGGGTTCGTCGAGAAACAGCAGGTCCGGATCGTGCACCAGCGCCTGCGCCAGCTTGATCCGCTGTTTCATGCCGGTCGAATAGGTCTCCACGTTGCGATAGCGCGCCTCGCCAAGCCCGACGTAGAACAGGACTTCGTGGGCACGCTGCATGGCGTCGACGCGCGGCAGGCCTGCGAGCTCGCCGCAGTAGCCGACGAACGACACGGCGTTCATCCCCGGAATGTGCGCGTCATTCTCGGGCATGTAGCCGACGCGGGCTCTGATTTCGAGCGGCGAGGCGGCCACGTCGAGGCCCAACACCTTCATCTGTCCGGTGGTTGGAACAATGAAGCCGAGCAGCGACTTGATCATCGTGCTCTTGCCGGCGCCGTTCGGCCCGAGCAAGCCGACGGCCCCAGCTGCGAACGACGATGTGACGTCGCGCAACGCCGGATTCCTGCCGTAGGTGACGGTGACGTGGTCGAGGGAGACGACCGGAGCGTCCTCAGCCATTCAGATTGTTATACGGTCCGGCCGACCCAAAAGGTCCGCCCTCGGGTATGCCGCGCGGCCCTGAGGGAGCGCGGCCCTTTCACAGCCGCGATCATAGCGTCCCCCGCAGGCCGAGGTCATCGGCCCGCTCGCGCATGAAACCGATCACGTTCGCGATGTGCGCTTCGAGGGTCAGGTCCAGCGACGCCGCGCCCTCGTGCAGGTCCTCACGCTTCACACCGCGCGCGAACGCCTTGTCTTTCATCCGCTTGACGACCGACTTCGCCTCCAGGTCGAGGATGCTTTTGCTCGGCCTGACCAGCGACGCCGCAGTGATGAACCCGGCCAGTTCGTCGCATGCGAACAACGTTTTTTCCAACTTGCTGTCACGGCTGACGCCGGTAATCTCCATCGCGTGCGACTGGATGGCGCGAATCATCCATTCGGGATAACCCTTCTCGCGCAGGATCTCGCTGCCCTTCATCGGATGATCGCCGAGCGTCGGCCAGCGCTCGTAGTCGAAGTCGTGCAGCAGCGCGGTGACGCCCCACTCGTCTTCGTTCTCGCCGAAGATCTTCGCGTACCCGCGGACCGCCGCTTCGACGCCGAGTGCGTGCTTGCGCAGGCTCTCGCCAGTCGTGTACTCGGTCAGCAGCGTCCAGGCATCATCTCGATTCATGGTAAGTTTCAGCATCTTAATCCAGGAGCGCTCGATGGCAAACGGCACTGAGGCTGGCTCGGGAGCAATGACGCTCGACACCGAGTTCAACCGCGGCCTCGGCTTGTACGACTCGACCATGGTGGTGGTCGGCTCGATGATCGGATCCGGCATCTTCATCGTCTCGGCCGACATGGCGAGAGATGTCGGCAGTCCGGGCTGGCTGCTCGGCGCCTGGATGCTCACGGGCCTCTTGACCGTGGTCGGGGCGCTCTCCTACGGCGAACTCGCGGCGATGATGCCGCGCGCCGGCGGCCAGTACGTCTATCTGCGTGAAGCGTTCTCGCCGCTGTGGGGCTTTCTGTACGGCTGGACGCTGTTCCTGGTCATCCAGACCGGAACCATCGCTGCCGTGTCGGTGGGCTTCGCGCGCTACTTCGGCGCGCTGGTGCCGTGGATCGCTGACGACAACTATCTGGTCGCTCCGGTTCACCTCACGACTGGCTATGCGCTGTCGCTCTCCACCACGCAACTGGTCGGCATCATCATGATTGCGTTGCTGACGTGGACCAACACGCGCGGGCTTGAATACGGGAAGATCATCCAGAACGTCTTCACCACCGCCAAGACCGGGGCGCTGCTCGGGCTGATTCTCGCCGGCGTGCTGATTGGCTGGAATCACACGGCGGTGGCCGACAACTTCGGCAACTTGTGGACGCCGCGAGGGACCGTCGATATCGTTCCCGGCCTTTCCGCGGTTACCGCGTTCGGCCTGTTCGTGGCGGTGTGCGTATCCCAGACCGGGTCACTCTTCTCCGCCGACGCGTGGAACAACATCACGTTCACCGCCGGCGAGGTCAAGGAACCACGACGCAACATTCCGCTCTCGCTCGCCTTTGGCACCTTCATCGTCATTGGCCTCTACCTGTTGGCCAACGTCGCATATCTGGTGACACTGCCGTTCGACCAGATTCAGCATGCCCCCGGCGACCGTGTCGCAACCGCGACGCTGAACGTGATCTTTCCCGGACTCGGCGCCACCATCATGGCGATCGGGATCATGATCTCGACGTTCGGCTGCACCAACGGCTTGATTCTCGCGGGTGCTCGCGCCTACTACGCGATGGCTCGGGACGGACTGTTCTTCCGGTCGGCCGGCGAGCTGAATCGCGAAAAAGTGCCGGCATGGGGACTGTTGTTCCAGGGGCTCTGGGCGGTGTTCCTGGTGCTGCCGCGAACCTACGATTCAGCGACCCACACCTACGGCAATCTTTACAACAACCTGCTCGACTACGTCATTTCGGCGGCCTTGATCTTCTACATCCTGACCATCGCCGGAATCTTCCGTCTCCGCCAGACGCGTCCGAAGGCCGATCGCCCGTATCGCGCGTTCGGATACCCGATCATCCCCGCGATTTACATTCTCGGGGCCGCCTCGATACTGCTCGTGCTTTTCGTCTATCGTCCGGCGACGACGTGGCCGGGTCTGGTGATCGTATTGCTTGGCGTGCCGGTCTATTTTGGCTGGAAGCCGAAATAGAACTAATCAGCCGCGCGTCTTGAGCGCGTGCACATCGAGTCCGGGTCGGGTGACGCGAATCTCGACCTTGTGCCGCTTCTTCTTTTCGCTCGCCGGCGAGTAACCAATCAAATAGTAGTGACCGGTACGTTGCCAGACTCGCTCGAGGCCCGCGTCGACGTAGTTGGTATCGAGCACCGTTTCGCCGCCGGTCTCTTCCGCCAGCATCCTCGCTCCAGCGTAGCTGGCCCCGGTCGGTAGACCGACGCCAATCACATCGATCGCGGCGTCCGCCCGGGACGCATTCCTGATCACGTCGAACCATCGACCAGAGTCACCACTCCGGGTGTTCTCCGTCGTCATGTTCAGCGACGACGCGTTGCCGATGTAGATGAGAGCCTTGTGCCGGTGAGGGACTCGCTTCAGCTGATTCGCGAGGTCGGCCATCTGATCGAGTAGCACGTTGGTGTAGTGCTGCGCCGCGCGTGGCGATGGCGACAAAGACGACGGCACGCGACCGTCGCCGGTGGTCATGCCCGAATACCCCAGGAGAGGGCCGACGCTGTTGCCGCTAGTGCCGCACTCACTGCACGTGTCGCGTGGCAGAATCGCGTCAGCTGACGGTGTCGAATGCAGAAGAACACTCGGAACGTGGGCCACGGTCGCGAGGTCGTCGAGCTGCTTGCGCGCGAGCTCCGGATCGTCGGTCGTCGTCGCGTGGCTGCCGTTGACGCCGAGGATGGCGACGACATCCCGCGCGCCCATGCGGTCAATCAATTGCCGGGCGACCTTTCGAGCGGTGGACGAGCGCGATTCGACAAGCAGCGCGACAAACCGTCCATCGTCAGGCGTTGCGGGTTCGTCGGCATCGACTTCGGCGAAAGTCTGAATCGGCGAAGGCCGGCCGTCCTCGAGAACTTCAAAATCGGATTGGACGAGGCCGCGAACCTCCTCGCCGTCGCGGTCCAGGACCATCGCGCCCGCTTCGATCAGACTAGTCTGGGAGCGGAACTGCGCTGCGGCGGTCGCGCCGAGCGCGAACAAAACAAGCGGCAGGCCGGCGACGGTCAGCGCGCGCAGAGGCATTGCGGTCTCGCCTGAGTGTACGGCGCAGCGGCCGTTTACGCCTGAAGGTTTGTGGCTTTACGAATTACTTCCAAAGTCATCGCGGTCAGGCGGTACTGGTCGAGCTGGGTCAGGTCTGCCCAGCTGCAACCAGCGGCGTCCGAGCTCGCGGCAAGAGTGCCTGAGAGGACGCTGCAACGATAGTCGATGATCACAAAGTGATACTCGACGCGGCCGTCAACATCAGGCCGGATGCTATCGAGCACTTCTACGATCGGTCCAACCGCAACCTCGAGCCCGGTTTCCTCGAGCACCTCGCGCGCGACCGCGGCCTCGAGCGTCTCCCCGACATCGACGGCACCGCCCGGCAGACTCCACTCATCTTTGAGGGGCTCGTGCGCACGCTTAACCAGCAACACACGGTCGCCGTCGAGAATCACCGCGCCGACGCCGACAATCGGTTGCTCCGGATACTTCCTCAAATTAGATCCTCAACTAAATCCTCAACTCCTCAAATCCACAGATCCTCAAATTCCCATGACTTTGACGACGACGCGCTTCTTCCGTTGTCCATCGAACTCGGCGTAGAAAACCTGTTCCCACGGACCCAGATCGAGTTTGCCCTTGGTGATCGGAACCGTCACCTGATGACCCATGATCGTGCGCTTCAGATGCGCGTCCGCGTTGTCCTCGCCGGTCTGGTGGTG
Source organism: Vicinamibacterales bacterium (assembly GCA_036497895.1). Lineage (GTDB taxonomy): Bacteria > Acidobacteriota > Vicinamibacteria > Vicinamibacterales > CAVVIG01 > CAVQFC01. The sequence continues at coordinate 8,276 of DASXIR010000325.1, forward strand.
ACGATACGGCAGACCGGCAGGCGCCAGCTTCTCGAGCCAGATCTGAAAGTCGAAGATCAGTCCATCTTCCCAGTCGTTCACGAACACACCAGCGGTGATGTGCATCGCCGACACCAGAGCCATGCCCTCGTCTACGGCGCTCGCCTTGACGATCGCCGCGACCTCGTCGGTGATGCGGATGAACTCCTGAGGTCGCTCGGTGTTGAACCACAGATAGTCGGTATGCACCTTCATCCGATTAGACCTTCCGAGGATCCAAATTAGAGCGCAAGCGACGCGTCAGCGTTCAGGTCGCACGCTGCCGTAACACCGGCTCGGAACCTGCGCAACCCCGCAGCGGCGATCATCGCGGCGTTGTCGGTCGACAGCGACAGGCTTGGCAGAAATGTCGGGACCTCGCGCATGTTGCCGCGCTCGACCAGCGCCGCTCGCAGACGGCTATTGGCGGAGACGCCGCCCGCGATCCCCACGCTCTTCGCGCCGAAGCGCCGGGCCGCGTCAAAGAGCCGCTCGATGAGCGAGGTGACAACCACACGCTGAAAACTGGCGGCGACATCGGCGATCTCGACATCGCTCAAAGCGCCTTCGTGTCCGCGCACGTAGCGCAGCACCGCGGTTTTCAGTCCGCTGAAGCTGAAATCGAGGTCGCCCTTCAGTTCCGGGGCGTTTCGGTCGGCGTGCGTCAGCCGCGTGGTCGGCAGCGGCACCGCGCGATCGTTGCCGGTGCGCGCAAGACGGTCGATGACCGGTCCGCCGGGGTATCCAAGTCCCAGCAGCTTCGCCACCTTATCGTAGGCCTCACCCGCTGCATCGTCTCGCGTCCGGCTGAGAAGTTCGTAGCGGCTTTGTTCGCGGACCAGATACAGGTTCGTGTGACCGCCTGACACGACCAGCACGACGGCGGGCAGCGGCATTTCACCGTTCTGGAGGACAAGCGATTCGATGTGTCCGGCCAGATGATGAACGGCGACGAGAGGCAGACCAGCTGCGGCTGCTGCCGCCTTGGCGAACGAAACGCCGACCAGCAGCGAGCCGACCAGACCCGGCCCCTGCGTGACGGCGACTGCACCCAGATCGCGCCATGAGGTCGCCGCGTCATCGAGCGAACGCGTGACAACGCCGCAGACGTCGCGAATGTGCTGGCGCGATGCGAGCTCCGGTACAACGCCGCCCCATTCGCGATGAATGGCCACCTGCGACGCGACCACGTTGGAGCGCACGACCCACGGCCTCGCCGAATCGCCGGTCTCCTCGACGACCGCCGCGGACGTCTCGTCGCAGGAGGTCTCAATGCCCAGGATGCGCATGGAGCTAGCTGGGCACGCTTTCCTGTTCGAAGGCGCGCTTCAACGATTCGGTGAACGGCGCCCGGAAGATTCCGCGCTCGGTGATGATGCCGGCGATCAACCGATGCGGCGTGACGTCGAATGCGGGATTCCAGACCAGCGCACCGGTGGCGGCGACCTGCGACGAGCCGACGTGGGTCACTTCGCGGGCGCTGCGTTCCTCGATCGGAATGTGCTCGCCGTCCGGGGTGTTGAGGTCGATCGTGGACAGCGGTGCGGCCACATAGAACGGAATCTGATGCTCGCGCGCAAGCACCGCGACCCCATAGGTCCCAATCTTGTTGGCGGTGTCGCCGTTGGCGGCGATCCGATCGGCGCCGACCACCACGAAGTTCACCTTGCCCTGTCGCATCAGCGACCCACTCATGTTGTCGGTGATCACCGTCGTCTCGATGCCGTCGCGCACGAGTTCCCAGGCGGTCAGACGGCCGCCTTGAAGAAACGGCCGGGTCTCGTCCGCGAATACCGTGACCCGCTTGCCACCTTCGACCGCGCCGCGAATGACGCCGAGTGCGGTCCCGTATCCCGCAGTCGCGAGGGCGCCGGCGTTGCAATGGGTCAGGATGTGGGCATCGGCCGGCACGACTTCAGCGCCGAACGCACCCATGGCCCGGCAGCTGGCGACGTCCTCGTCGTGAATCAGCGTAGCTTCGCGATCCAGCCGGTCCTTGATCTGATCGACCGATTCCCCGGCCTGAATTCCAGCGGCAAACGAGCGCTTCATCCGCTCGATCGCCCAGAACAGGTTCACGGCGGTTGGCCGGGTGGACGCCATCAAATCGCAAGTCTTCTGAAACTCGGCGGCGAATTTCTGCGTGCCGGTCGCCGTGCTGGCGCGCATGCCGAGCGCGATGCCCATCGCCGCAGCCACACCGATCGCGGGTGCACCGCGAATCACCATCGTCTTGATGGCGCGGGCCACCTGAGGCGCGGTCTTGCACCGAACGTACACTTCCTGCGCGGGCAGCTTGCGCTGATCGATCATCACAACTTCGTCGTTCTCGCGGGCAATCGTCGGTAGCATTCTTCAATTGTACAAGGTGCGAGGTGCAAGGTGCGACGTGCGGGTACGAGGTGCGGGTGCGAGGTACGAGGTGCGGGGTGCGAGGAACGACTAGAGCAGCCGCGCGTCGAACGGCAACGGCAGAAGATCTTCAAGTTGATGAGTGCCTTTGGCCTCGGTCAGATTGGCCAGCTGGACCTCGAGATTACCGCCAAACTCCCACAGAATCTGCCGGCAGGCGCCGCACGGCGGCGTCGGTGCGTCGGTGTCGGCGACGATGGCGATGCGGGTGAAGTCGCGATGGCCCTCGGAGAGCGCCTTGAACATCGCGACCCGTTCGGCGCACACGGTCAGGCCGTAGGTCGCGTTCTCGATGTTGCAGCCGGTGATCACCGTACCGTCGGCGGTTTCGAGTGCGGCGCCGACTTTGAAATGAGAGAACGCCGCGTGAGCATGTTCTCGCGCGCGACGCGCCGCGGCCACCAGATCAGGCCGGGCATCAGAGTCGCTCAACGATCCCCTCCAGCAGCGCCACGAATTGTCCCCGAACCCGGCGTGTCGTTTCCATCACTTCGGCGTGATCGAGCGGCTGCGGCAAGACTCCCGCGGCCATGTTCGTGATGCACGAGATGCCGAGGACGTCGATGCCCATGTGTCGCGCCGCAATCGCCTCCGGCACCGTCGACATCCCCACGGCGTCAGCGCCGATCGTCCGCAAGTATCGAATCTCGGCGGGTGTCTCGTAACTGGGTCCCATCAGCCCTGCGTACACCCCGTGCGGCAGCTGCAGACCGAGCGCCGAGCCGGCCTGGTCGGCGATTCGTCGCAGCCGTAACGAGTAGACCTCGGTCATGTCCGGAAATCGCGCACCGAACCGATCGTCGTTCGGCCCGACCAGCGGGTTGCCACCGGTCAGGTTGAGATGATCGTCAATCACCATCAACGCGCCTTCTGAAAACGACGTGTTGACGCCGCCGGCGGCGTTCGTGAGCAGCAACGTCTTGACGCCGAGCAGCCCGAGCGCGCGGACCGCGAACGTCACCTGCGGGAGGTTGTGCCCTTCGTAGGCGTGACACCGGCCGGCAAGTGCGGCGATCGTCCGGCCGCGTGACGTGCCCACCACCAGCTTGCCATCGTGACCGATGACGCGTGACGCCGGCCAGTGCGGCAGGTCGACGTAGGGCATCGACACTGCGTTGCCGAGCGATGCGGCAAAATCGCCGAGGCCGGATCCCAGGACGACGGCGATCGCTGGTACCTCCGGAACGCGCGATCGAATCGCGTCCGCCGCCTCTTTGACATCGTCGTAGTAGGCCATCAGAGGAGAAAGCCGGCGATCGTCGCGGTCATGAAGTTGGCGAGCGTGCCCGCGAACATCGCACGCAGACCGAGGCGGGCGAGGTCGTGCCGGCGGTTCGGCGCCAGCGCGCCGATCCCGCCGATCTGGATGCCGATCGAGCTGAAGTTGGCAAAGCCGCACAGCGCGAACGTGGCGATGGTGAACTATTTCGGGTCGAGCGACGCCTTGAGCGGCCCCAGCTGCGAGTAGGCGACGAACTCGTTGAGCGCCATGCGGGTGCCGAGCAGGTTGCCGATGACCGGCGCATCGCGCCACGGCACGCCCATGCTCCAGGCCACCGGCGCGAACACCCAGCCGAAGATCTGCTGGAGACTCAGGTGCGCGAACCCGAGGATGTAGTTGACCATGGCGATCAGCGCGAGAAACGAGATCAGCATCGCGCCGACGTTGAGCGCCAGCTGCAGACCCTCGCCCGTCCCACGCAAGGCCGCGTCGATGACGTTGACGTCCGTTTTCTCGACCTCGAGCCTGACCGTGCCCATCGTCTTCGGCACGCCGGTTTCGGGCACCAGCATCTTGGCCATCATGATCGTGCCGGGCGCTGTCATGATGACCGCGGTCAGCAGATGCTTGGCCTCGATACCGAAGAGGATGTACGCCGCCATGATGCCGCCCGAGATATGCGCCATCCCGGAAGTCATGACCGTCATCAGCTCGGATTCAGTCATCTCGGGCAGATACGGCCGGATCGTCAACGGCGCCTCGGTCTGGCCCATGAAGATGCTGGCCGCAACATTCAGCGACTCGGCGCCGCTGCACTTCATCACCCGGTGCATCACCACCGCGAACAGCCGGACGACGAACTGCATGACGCCGTAGTAGTAGAGGATGGCGAACAACGCCGCGATGAAGATGATGGTCGGCAGGACCTGGAACGCAAAAATCACAGCGTAGTTGCCACCCTCCGGTCCCAGTGCGCCGTTCATCGCCCGTCCCCACACGCTGCTGTCGCCAAGCGGACCGAACACGAACGCGGCGCCGACACCGGCGAACCCGAGCAGTTTGTTGATGCCGTGGCCGAGGGTCTCGAACACCCGCTGACCGATCGTCGTCTTCAGCACGATCAGCGCGAACAGGACCTGCAGGCTGAGGCCCCAGGCCACCGTCGTCCAGTCGATCGCACGCCGGTTGGTCGAGAACGCGACCGCGATCGCCAGGATGACGGCCGCTCCGAAGAGCGGCTGGAAAATTCCGAGCATCAATGCACCTCGTCGAGAATGAGACGCGCCGGCGCCGGCGGCGCCGTGCCGAACTCCATCGCCTGGTTCAGCAGAGGGCGAGCGCGTTCCAGCCGATCACGATCGCGGTAGTGGACCTCGAACACCGGGTCGCCGGCGCGAACCGCAGCGCCCGGTTTGGCGAGCACCAGCAAGCCGACGGCGAAGTCGACTGCGTCTTCGACGCGGTCGCGACCAGCGCCGAGAATTACCGAGGCCTTGCCCACCAGTTCGGCGTCGACACGCGTCAGGAACCCGTCGCGCGGCGCCGTCACCATTTCCCGCGACTCGACGTGCGGCAGGCGGGAATAGTCGTCGAGCACGCGCGGATCGCCGCCCTGGCTCTCGATGATCCGCCGCAGCCGTTCGAGGCCCGCCCCCGAACCGATGGCGTCGCGAACCC
>DASXIR010000326.1:0-22095 GCA_036497895.1 Vicinamibacterales bacterium
GCGGATCGTCTGGCAGATCAGCCCGAACACGAAGCTGTCGGCCTACAATGACCGGCTCCTCAAGGATCGCGGCTCGGACATGATTGCCGGCGTTGACCCCGCGACAGCCTCAGGCGTCTGGGCCTCCCCGCTTTACACCACGGGTGAAGTCAAAGTGTCCTCGACCGTCACCAGCCATTTGCTCGTGGAAGGCGGCTTCTCGCTGAACATCGAGCGCTACACCATCCTGAATCAGCCCGGCATCTCTCAACCGCCAGGAACGCCCGGCTGGTATTCGGGAATTCAAAAGTCTGATTCAGCGCTCGGGACGGTATGGAACTTTTCCTATGGAGGCGAGGACTACGGACGGTTTCCCGATCGGTACGCGACGGCTGGCTCCGTCTCGTACATCACCGGCACGCACAACGTGAAGGTCGGCATTCAGGATACGTGGGGCTCGTATCGCCGCACGGATACCGCCAACGGCGACATCCGTGCCGTCTTTTTGAACGGCGTCGCCACGACCGCAACCATCCTGAATTCACCGGTCGAGCATTTTGACCAGGTTCACGCCGATTTCGGCGTGTACGCGCAGGACAGCTGGACGCTGAAGCGCGTGACGGTGAACTACGGCGCCAGGTTCGAGGTCCTCGCGACCGGCATCCCGGTCGAGACGTCGCCGGCCGGCCGCTTCACCGCGGCGCGCATGTTCGGGCCCATCAACATGCCGACATGGAAAAGCGTTTCGCCACGTGGCGGGCTTGTCTGGGACGTGTTCGGCAACCAGAAGACGGCTGCCAAGTTCAGCATAAGCCGGTACGAGCAGGCGGGGACCACCGGGTTCTCGGAAAGCTACAACCCGCTGCAGCTCACGACGGCGAGCGTCTCCTGGACCGACATGAACGGCGACGGCGTCCCTCAGGGGCAACTCGGATGCACGTATCTGACGCCCGGCTGCGAAATCAACCTCGCCCAGTTACCGAAAGGCTTCGGGGTCGCCAGCCTGGCGAATTTCGACCCGAACATCAAGCGGATGTACAACGTCGAGACGTCCATCAGTGTCCAGCAGGAGTTGCGTCCGGGCGTGTCGGTGCAGGGCGGGTGGTACCACCGCGACTTCTATAACCTCCGGCGGCGCGACAATACGCTGCAGACATTCGCTGACTACACGCCGTTCACGATGTACAGCCCGATCGACGGCGCGCCGATCACGTACTACAACGTCAGCGCCGCGGCACGATCGCAGATCAACTACGTGGACACGACGGCGGGAAACGGCCGGAAGATGTGGTTCAACGGCTTCGAGTACAACTTCAGCGCGCGGTTGAAGTACGGCATCACGCTGTTCGGCGGTGGCATGAGCGAAAAAGTGATCGCCCAGGTCTGCGACGAACAGTCGAACCCGAATCTGCTGCTCTATTGCGATCAGACCCAGAGCCCGATCCCGTTCCGCACGCAGTTCAAGATCGCCGGCAACGTGCCGATCCCATACGGCATCCAGGTCGGCTTTTCGTTCCAGAGCCTGCCCGGCTACGGCTTCGGCACCGGGGCGCTCTCGGGCCGCGAAGGCGGACCGACGGGCCCGACCGGCCAGCCGTCGGCGACGCAGCTGAACACGCCGAACGGCGCGGGCACGGTGTGGCTCATCACGCCAGCCACCCGCTACACCGCGACGAGCCCGTGCGTGGCGAAGGGCACGTGCACGGTGAACCAGCTGGTGGACCCGGGGATGAACGTCGCGTCGTTGTCGGTGCCGCTGATTGCGCCGAATACCGAGTTCGGCGATCGCATCAACCAGCTGGATCTCAACCTGAGCAAGACGTTCAAACTGCAGCGCGTCAGCATCCAGCCGAAGATTGACCTCTTTAATGCGCTCAACCGGTCGCCCGTGTACGCGATACGCGGGCTTAACTACGGCACCGCGGCGTACTATCAGCCGGCGTCGATTCTTGTCGGACGGGTGTATCAGCTGGGCGCAATCGTGAGGTTCTAGCTATGAGACGCTCTGGTTTCGGGCTTGGACAGGGAGTAGTAGCCGTCGGCGTTTAGGTTGGGAATCCGGCTTTCGCCGGACCCTTAACCGGGTAGCTTATACGCGATCAGCTCGCCGCTGTAGTTGCCGCCGCTGACCGCAACGACGATGTACTGCTTGCCGTTGAGCATGTAGGTCATCGGCGAGCCGCTCTGCGGCGCCGGCATGTACACGGCGCCGGCGTCCTTGCCGTCCGTCTTGTTATAGGCGCGCAGCATAGCGCCGCGTCCCGACGGCGTCGTCCACACGCCCCCCTCGCCCGCGATCACGAGCGTCTTGGTCACAAGCGGCCCGATCAGGCCGGGCCTGCCGGTCCGCGGAATGTTCAGCCCTTTCAGCGCGGGGTTGTTGCGGAAGTTATCGGCGGCTTCGCCGTGCGGCACGAACCAGACGATTTCCCCCTTGTTCAGATCGATGGCGCTGATCCGCGCGTACGGCGGCTTCAGCAGCGGCAGCCCCTGCACCGCGAGACCTCCGCCGCCCCCCTCGGCAGGTATCACTGCCGCCGCGGCAGCCGGCGTATCCCCCGTGCGTCCGCCGCCGGCCGAGGAGCCCGATCCACCCGTCAGCCGGGCGCCCGTGCGCGCATCGCCCTGGATGAAGTTCATGTCCGAAAAGTTACCGGGGGGCGCCACCAGCCCCAGCGGGCTGGCCCCGCTCTGCGAGTAGATGTACGCGATGTGCGTCTCGGGATCATACGAGCCGCCGGGCCAGTTGGTCGCGAACCCGGAGGTCAGTGTCGCGAGCGGCCCATCGATCTTGCTCACTACGGGCGGCGTGAAGATCGGCCCGATCTTGTAGCGCGCGACCGTCTTCAGCGCTTCAGCGCGCAGGTCCGGCGTGAAGTCGATCAGATCGTCGATCGACACGCCCTGCCGATCGTAGGCGGGCGGCTTGGTCGGAAACGGCTGTGTGGGCGCGTACCACTCGCCGGGGACGTCGCCTTTCGCGACCGGCCGCTCGACGATCGGCCAAATCGGCTCGCCTGTTTCACGATTGAAGACGTAGAGAAAGGCCTGCTTGGTCGGTTGCGCGACCGCCTTCACCGTGCGCCCGTTGATCGTGATGTCCACGAGGATCGGCGCGCACTGGATGTCCATGTCCCAGATGCCGTGGTGGACGAGCTGATAGTGCCAGCGCCGTTTGCCAGTCTCCAGATCGACCGCGACCAGGGTCTCGCCGAACAGCCCGTTGCCCGGCCGATGTCCGCCGTAGTAATCCCCGGTCGGCAACTCGACCGGCAGATACACGAGCCCGAGCTCCTCATCCGCGGAGATCTGACCCCAGACGCCGGTGTTGCCGGTGTACGACGCCGAATCTTTCTCCCAGGTGTCGCTGCCGAACTCGCCGCTCGTGGGGATGGTGTGGAAGATCCACAGCCGCTTCCCCGTCCGCACGTCGAAGCCGCGGACGTAGCCCTTCTCGTTCTTGCGACTCCTGGGGTTGGCGCCGGTCTTGTGCGCGGCGCCGATGATGACGACGTTTCTCGCGACCGTCGGCGTCGAGTGCAGCCCGACCTCGCCGGTGACGAGATCCATCTCCTGGTCGTCGTCTTTTTTCAGATCGACAACGCCGTTGACGCCGAAGCTCGAGACAACGGCCCCGGTCCTGGCGTTGAGCGCGATGAGGCGGTAGCCTGGCGTCACATAGAGGATCCGCGCGTCATCGCCGTCGGGCGGCGTGCCCGCCCAGTACGCCAGCCCTCGGCCCGAGAGCTGCCGGGGCGCGTTGGCGCCGCGCGCGCCCTCGTTCTCGCTGTGCATCCACATCATCTCGCCCGTGACGCCGTCGATGGCGACGACGGCCCGGCGCGAGCCGGCGGTGGTATAGACGACGCCCTTGATCATCAGCGGCGTCGACTCGAACTGGAACTCGGGGCGCGGACCGAGGCTGTCGGTCTTGAACCGCCACGCCACTTCAAGTGTGCTGAAGTTGGTAGCGTCGATCTGCGCCAGCGGCGCGTACCGGGTGTGGCCCAGGTCACCGCCGTAGCTGCGCCACTCGCCGTTGGCAGCGCCCGACTGTCCGATGACCCTGACCGCACAGAACAAGACGAGGCCCGCGACGCCGAACGATCGGACACAGCGCATGGTGCTATTTCCCCGTGGTTAACCCGCCAGATCTTGCCTTTGACGCTTTCCGCGATATGAAGCGAGCCGTCGGGCGCCCGTTCATGGCGCGGAGTGTAACTCAGGTGAGTTGTTTGTGGAACTATGCGATGGGCGGCATTCTTCGAGGCGCGCGCGCGCGGGAGAAACCTTAGGACGCTCGCCGGCCCGCACCGTCGCTCCTCTATTGAGACCTCACCGGTACGGCAGCCGGCGCGAACCAACTGCGGCAATCCATCACGACCGACATTCGTCGAGGGTGAACCAGGTTCGCGGGTTCGCGTTCGGCTGATCCGTGCTGGTGGCGCCAGAGAAACTGCCGTCGGGATGGACAGATAGCCCCGTTTGCGGTCCACGCGCTCTTCGACGTTGTTCTAATTCTGGGATGCGCAGCCAGAGGACGGTGATGGCGTCCGCTTCCGCGATTCCCACTGATACCCGACCTTGCCAGCCGCGCGGATTCGTTGGGCGAGCTGACGTTGAGTTAATCGCATGTCTCGACGGAGGAGTCGTAAACGCCGATCGTAGTTGGAAGAACGATCGGAAGAGGGACGCGCAGACGGCCTGGCCAGTTCGTCCAGGACACGGCGCACCCGCCGGTCTTCCAGTCGAGCACGTGCGTGGCTTTACCCCGGGCGCGGCGGGTTCACCAACGATGCTCAGTCACGATCGCGGCTCCCGTCGTTCGCCCTCGGCGCGAGCGGCCGACCGGTTGGCGACTGCCGCTTCGTAGTCGGCGCGCGGATCCCTGCCGGTCGCCTTCCGGTACCAGGCAGGATGGTGCGTCCAGGCCCAGCGTTTCTGGACCGTCCCGCGCGTCATCGACTGGAACGTGCCCGGCTGCGAGGCGGTGGCCTCGTACACATGGGCGATGAATCCCACGAGCATCACGAGCGCGGCGATGTCGTGGAGCACGTAGCCGACGGCGACGACCGCACGCCCGAACGTCCGTGGAAACCACATCGGGATGCCGGAGAGTAGAAAGATCGCGGCGCTCCCGACGATCGCCCAGAAGTAGAGTTTCTGGCCGGCGTTGAAGAAGTCGACATATTCCGGTTCGAGCGTCTCCGCGTTCGTGACGAAGTCCTTCAAGCGGCGCATCCAGCGATTGTCGTCGGGCGTCCACGACATCGGCCCGAGCCAGTTGAGGACCTGAAACGCGAAAACGATCACGAATCCGAGGCTGAACCACGGGTGCAGCAATCGCGTGGTCGGACCGCCGCCCAAAAACGGTGTGAACCAGCGAAAGAGCCACGGCGTGTAGATCGCGAAGCCGGACAGCAGTGCCAACGCGAAAAATCCCGCGACGCTCCAGTGAAGGATCCGCGTGTACACAGGATGGCGCAGCAGCTCACCTTCGCGGACGACGGTGCGCCCGAGCATCCCGACTTCAGCGCGCGCGCGGTCGTCGAACCGCTCCACCGCTGTGCTCATCGCGGCACCTCACGACTCGGCGGCTGCGGCTCCTTTGGGCCCTGCGTCACGTAATGGAAGAACGCGGCCGGCACCGCGAGCAGGCTCAGCACCAGCGCCATCGGCTTGGCGACACGCTTCCAGATCGTGAAGCTCGCCGGAATTTGCGGATTCGCCGGCAGGCCGCCGTACAACTCGGGCTTCGTGATGTCGTGCAGCACGTAGATGACATGCGTGCCGCCGATCGATGGCGGGTCGTAGACGCCGGCGTTCGGAAATCCGGAATGCTCGCGCAGCTGCCGCGCCCGCGCTTCGGCGATCTCGCGCATGTCCGTCTTCGTGCCGAACTTCAGGCAGCCGGTCGGACACGATTTGATACACGCGGGCTCGAGGCCCTCGCCCACTCGATCCGAGCAGAGCGTGCACTTGTAGACCTTTTTCGTCGAGCCGTTGAACTTCGGAATGTCGAACGGACACCCGGACACGCAGTACTGGCAGCCGATGCAGTTCTCCTGCTGGAAATCGACGATGCCGTTGGTGTACTGGACGATGGCGCCGTCGGCCGGACACGCGCGCAAGCACCCGGGGTCCTCGCAGTGCATGCATTGGTCCTTGCGCATCAGCCATTGCAGCGTGCCGTCCTCGCGCTGGTGCTCGTTGAACTTGATCAGGTTCCAGTAATTCCACGCCGTCGACGGCATCGTCTGATAGGTGTTGTCGAAGGTCGTCTGCTGGAACGGCATATCGTTCCATTCGACGCACGCCACTTCGCAGGCCTTGCAGCCGATGCAGGTCGTCACGTCGACGTACTTGCAGACCTCTTCTTCGCGCTGGACGCCGGCGCCTGGAACGGTGCCGGAGTGCCCCGAGATCTGCCTGATCTGCAACGTACCGGTCGGCATGGCTAGGCCTTCTCGATCTTCACCAGGAACCCTTTGAACTCGGGGGTGAACGCGTTGGGATCGACCGCCGTCGGCGACAGGAGGTTGACCGAGGAGAGCGACGTCCGTCCCGCGTCTTCCGCGATGCCGCGGAACCCCCAGTGAATCGGGATGCCGATCTGATACGTTTTCTTGCCGTCGATCTGCATCGGCTTGATGCGCCGCGTCACCATCGCTTTCGCGACGTACGATCCTCGCGCGCTCGAGACCTTGACGCGCTCGCCGCCGGCGAGACCCATCTCCGCGGCGAGTTCCACCGGAATCTCGACGAACGGCTCCGGCACTAACTGGACGTTCATCGGGTTGTTCTTCGTCCAGTAGTGGTAGTGCTCGGTGAGTCGATACGTCGTGCACACCACGGTGAACCCGTCGGCCGGCGTGCCGTACTTGTCGAGCGGCGTCGTGAGTTTCTTGACGACCGGATTGGTCGAGCGTGCCGGGTGGAGCGGATTCTGGACCGGACTCTCGATCGGCTCGTAGAATTCCGGGAAGGGACCGTCCTGGAACGCCGCGAGCGGGGCGAACAGGCGCCCGATGCCGTCGGGGTTCATGATGAACGGCCCCATGTGGTCTTTCGGCGCTGAGTCGACCTTGAAATCGGGCACGTCGTTCCCGACCCACCTCCCGGACGACTCATTCCACCACACTTGCCGGCGCTCCGAATCCCAGGGCTTGCCCGAGGGATCGCACGAGGCGCGGTTGTAGAGGACGCGGCGGTTGGCCGGCCACGACCAAGCCCAGTTGGGATAGATGCCCAGGCCGGACGCGTCCTCCGTACCGCGGCGCTGGCTCATCGCGCCGGCTTCCGTCCACGACCCGCTGTACAGCCAGTTCCCGCAGAGCGTCGATCCGTCGTCCTTCAACGCCGCGAAACCGGCGAGCTGTTGACCGGCCTTGATCGAGAGTCCGGTTGCGTCAGTGAAATCCGACACGGCCCGGCCGTTGATCTCCTTCGCCAGCTCCGCAAACGATCGATGCAGCGGATCGACGTAGCTCCACGAGAGATCGAGGACCGGATCCGGAAACGCGCCGCCGTCCTTGCGATACAGCTCGCGCACCTTCAGGAAGATGAGCGACAGGATCTCCTGATCCACTTTCGCGTCACCCGGCGGCGGGACCGCGATGTTCTTCCACTGCAGCCAGCGTGCGGAGTTCACGAACGTGCCGTCCTTCTCGGCGAACCCCGCGCAGGGCAGGCGGTAGACGGTCGTCTGAATCTTCTTCATCTCCTCCGGCGTGGTGCCGGGCGCGCGCCAGAATTCACTCGTCTCGTCGGGATAGATTTCGCCGACGACGAGCCAGTCGGCCTTCTTCAGCGCGTCGATGTTCTTCTGGCTGTTCGGACCGATCTGGACGCCGTTCATGCCGAAGGCGAACAGGCCTTTGACCGTGCCGGTGTACATGTCGTTCCAGATCTCGGTCCACGAGTGATTCCGATCGATCTTCGGCAGGTGGTGAAACGCCCAGTCGTTCTCCTTCTTCGCCGCCTCGCCGTACATCGCCTTGAGAAACGACACCATGAACTTCGGCGTGTTCGACCAGTAGTTGAAGGACTCCCACGACGAAGGCTTCGAGACGGTCGGCGTCGTCCGCTTCAGGAAGGTCGCGAGATCCACGTCGTCGGGCGCCGGCATCTTCAGGTACCCGGGTAGGATGTCGAAGATCCCGGCCATGTCGGTGGCGCCCTGAATGTTCGAGTGCCCGCGGAGCGCGTTGACGCCGCCGCCGGCGCGGCCGACGTTCCCGAGGAGCAGCTGCAGCATGGCCGCTGTCCTGATGATCTGGGTGCCGAAGGTGTGCTGCGTCCACCCGACCGCGTAGATGACCGTGGCGACCTTCTTGGTGTCGCCGTCCTTGCGGATCGACGTGAAGAGATCAGCCGCCTTTAGGAACTGATCGCGTGGAATGCCGGTGATCCGCTCGACCATCTCTGGCGTATAGCGCGAGTACTGCTGCTTGAGGAGCTGGAACACCGACCGCGGATGTTCGAGCGACAGATCGAACGCGACAGTCGGCGGCAGGCCCGCCGGTGCCGCGCCTGCGGCACTGGGCTGTGCCGCCGCCTCGTAGTTCCACGTCGACTTGTCGTAGGTTTGGGTCGACGCGTCAAAGCCCGAGTAGAGGCCGTCGTCCGGCAGCTTGAACCCTTCCTTGATGATGAACCCCGCGTTGGTGTAGTTGAGCAGGTAGTCCTGCGCGATGCGCTTGTTCTCGATGGCGTAGTGGATGAGTCCGCCCAGGAATGCGATGTCGGCGCCCGCACGAATCTGCAGGAACAGGTCGGCGGCGGCTGCCGTTCGCGTGTAGCGCGGATCGACGACGATCATCTTGGCGTTGCGATGCAGCTTGGCCTCGATCGGCCATTTGAAGCCGCACGGGTGGTTCTCAGCCGGATTGCCACCCATGATCAACATCATGTCCGTGTTCTTGATGTCGATCCAGCCGTTGGTCATTGCGCCGCGTCCGAACGTGGGCCCCAAACTGGAGACCGTTGGCCCGTGTCAAACCCGGGCCTGATTCTCCAGGTACACCACCCCCAGACTGCGCATCGTCTTGACGACGAGATAATTCAGTTCATTGGTGTCGGTGCAACCACCGGTCCACGCAATGCCTTCACAGCGGTTGACGATCCGTCCGCGCGCATCCTTCGAAACAAACGTCGCGTCGCGCGTCTTCTTCACCCAGCCCGCAACCTCACTGACCGCCGTGTCCCAGTCGATGTCTTCCCAGTGGTCCGAGCCGGGACGCCGCACCTGCGGCTTCAGCAGCCGTCGCTCGTTGAGGATGTCTTGCTGGAGCGACGCGCCCTTCGGACACAACGTGCCGCGATTGATGGGATGGTCCGGGTCGCCCTCGACATGCACGACCTGGGGGATCGCGTTCTTGGCGCGATCGCCGAGGGTGTGAATGATGACGCCGCAACTGACGGAGCAGTAGGGACAGGTACTGCGCGTCTCGCTGGTCCGCGAGATCTTCAGCGTCTTGGCTTGTGCCAGGACCGGTGCGACGTCGAAACCGAATGCGGACAAGGCCGCGCCGCCCGCGATCGAGCTCTGAAGGAACGTCCGTCGGGAGATCGCCATCGCGCACCTCCAAGTGTTGAAGCGTTCGTGCCAAGCCGATGATCTTTCAGGACGCGCCGCGTGCAAGGCGTCGGCCCTGCGGCGATGCCCAACCGTCGTTTCGCGAATAGATCTGCGTCCCGCGAAGATACGTGCGTTCGACGACTCCGCGAAGGCGGCGGCCACCATACGGAGCGCCCGGATCATACTCCCGCGATGTCACATCCAGTGTAAATTCCGCCTCGGGATCGAAGACGACGAGGTCCGCGTCGTAGCCAACGTCTATGTTTCCTTTACGCGTCAGGCCGGCCAATCGCGACGACGCTCCGCACATCCAATCGACGACCTGCTCGAGCGTATATCCCCGCGCCCGAGCCTCAGTCCATGTCACCGACAGGCTGAGGTGGAGAGCGGGAATACCTGGCGGTGCGGCCCTGTGGCCGGAGGCGACGACCTGGATGAGGCCGTTCGCCAGCGCCGCCCACAGGAACTCGCGATTTTCACGCTCGCGAATCGGCGGAACGCATTCAAAGGCCGTGGCGCCGTCCGGGATCTCGTCGGCGACGAAATACAAGTAACTCGGAGCGGTCCCGGCGGTCATTGGTAGACGAGCGGCCCGAGCGTGATAGAGCGGCGTCAGCGCAACCGACGCCGAGAGATTGACGATGTGCGTACGGGTGCGATGGGCGCGGCAGAGTTCGATGAGCAGCGATACCGCCTGCTGTTCCCATTCGGCGGGTCGGCTCGCCAGATAGCCAGCGTACGGTCGGGAGAGGCGTGAGACCTGCTTCAGCCGTTCGATCCACCTGTGGCGGGGACGCTGATGCGTCGGCACGCCGACGATCGGATCCGCGAGTTCCGCGTGCGCCAGGAGTGTAGCGCCCATTCTCGTCATCGTCGGCATGGCGATTCGCAGGTCGCCTGCTCCAACGGGCGCAAGCGTCGCATCCAGCCGGCACAGCGCACAGGCGAATCCGAACACACCGGCCTCGAACAAGGCCGGCAGCTGGGGCGTATTGCCTGGAACGGCCATCCCCCAGAAACCGACGTCGACATGACAGCGTCCAGCGGCGGCACGATGTCTCACTTCCAGTTCCGAGACGATCGTCGGGGCCGGCGAGCCACGGAACGGCGCGTCGATGATGGAGGTAACGCCGCCGGCGGCTGCCGCACGTGTGGCCGTCTCAAATCCTGGACCATCGATCGGGCCTGCCGCGCTGACACAGACATTCGTGTCCACGACGCCCGGCATGACGACGGCGTCCGCCGCATCATCGAGCGGACAGCCGGACGGCACGTCGTCGAAGGCGAGGATGCCGACAATCCTGCCGCTTCGGATGTGAATCGCCGCCGGCCGAGTGCCGTGATGCGTCAGCACGCGGCGGCTACGAACGACTCGATCCGGAAGAAACACGCGTGACTCTCAGAGCCCGAGCAGATTCAACTCGATCTTTTCGTATCCGTGTTCGCTCGCCCAGATGTCGAGCGCTCCGCCGGCGACTTCATCCACAAGCGGCACGGCGAGGCCGACCCGGGTCAGATCGACCGTCTTGAGATAGTGCTGGCACGTGTCACACGCATCGACGCGCAAGTGACTGAAGGCGGGCGACTGGAAGTAGCCAAGCCGGCGTTCGTCTTCCTCGCCGCAATGCGCGCACAACACTCGGCGGAACGGCCACGTGGTCAAGCAGGTTGCGCAGAGCAGCTGGCGGCCGCCGCCGTCGGCCGACGTGGCTTCGCTCACCGTCTCCAGAATTGACAGCTGGGGGACTCCGCCGCAGAACGGGCAGCGATTGTCGGTCCGCATCCCGGAACGGTCACTGGGTGTAATGCGCATGTCGGCGAGCCACTGCCCGTACGGCTGAAGCATGGCTTTTGGAAAGAACTCGCAACCGGAAGGCGTGCACCAACACGTCAGCAGGCGGTCGGCGATGGTCGAATCGGTCATCGCGAGCAGCGCGCGCGCGTCGACGGCCAGCGGTTCCGGGCCGTGCTCGATGACATCGCGCAGGAGAGCGGAGCAGCCGCTCATGACCAGGGCCAGATCCAGATCGAGCGACCCGCACGGGCGTCGACTATTGAACGAGTCGTACACGGCTTTCTGGCGGCGCAGCAGCCGCGTGTAAAAGAGCAGCAGCGATGCGGCCGGCCCACCGTCCGCAGCGAGGTGCTCGGCTCGGTCAATTCGGCGCTGCCACGACCCGCGCATGCCCGCATCTTACTGCGGCCGCGATGACCGCGACTTCGTCGCCGTGGATTCTCGTCAGCTCAACCAAGAAGCGTCTGGTGAACACAGTGCGCTGATCACCCGATTTCATCACCGGCGGGATCGCAAGGAACAGTAAAACGCAGTATCCTGATCAAGCCAGCCCGTGGGAGCCCAGGTATGACCCTGTCTCGATTCTCACCATCTATCGTCGCCGTCAGCGCACTTTCTCTAGTCGTCTGGGCCGCCGCGCCGGCATTCGCGCAGCACCGCGGAAGCGGCGGCGGCGGGAGCCATGGTGGCGGCAGTCGCAGCGGCGGCGGAGGCCGGAGCCAGGGGGGCGGCAGCCGCAGCGGCGGCGGGCGCGCCGCCGTGGCGCGCTCGGCACCGTCAGGCCAGCGCGCAGCAGCGTCGTCGACGCGAGCGTACGGGGCACGCACAGCGCCGATGTCCGGCGCGGCCGGTCCGGGTCGTACTAATGGAACGTATGGATACCGCTACGCGGCGCCGCGCGGCGGAGTCGCGTACGGCGGCAGTCACTACGGCGGCGCGAACTACAGCAGCGGCCGGTACTATGGCGGCGGGCGTTACTACGGTGGCTACGGATACCGCTACGTGGCGCCGGTGCACTACGTGACGCCGTACTACCATTTCCGTCCGTGGTACAGCGTCGGCTTCGGGATCTCGATCGGCTACTCGGTCCCCTGGTCGTTCCCTTATTACTACCCTGCGTACTACCCGTACCAGTATGCCGTTCCGTACGCGTATCCGTATGCGGCGGCCCCGTACGGGGCGACCTCGCCGCCGACCCACTCGACGAACGACGGCATGACGAACGACGGCATGTATCCCCCGACCGGTTCGGCCTATCCGTCGCAGGATCCGACGGGTACGACCGGATCGGCGTATCCATCGCAGTACCCGACGGGCACGACAGGATCGGCGAGCGTACAGCCGACGCTGAACCAGCAGAACAGCGGTGGGGTCAGCTTCGAGATTACGCCGGCGACCGCGGAACTGTTCGTGGACGGCGTTCGCACCGGCACCGTCGATCAGTTCACGCCGCAATCGCAACCGCTCGGACTCAGCGTTGGCCGCCACCGCCTCGAGATCAAGGCGTCCGGTTATCGACCGCTCAATATCGACGCCGACGTCGTCTCAGGTCAGGTCATCCCCTACCAGGGCACGATGCAGCGGCAGTAACGGTCGCGGCTCGCCATCCGCCGACGATCGAACCATCGCTCGCCGGCGGCGCGAGGGAAAGGCGATCCGAGGAGCAATGACTCGGCGACCATTGAACGATCGCCGATGCGATTCATTGGAGCGTGCGCAACCTGACTCGCACGCGCGCTTCACCGAGTACGACTTCATCGTCGGATTGCAGTCGAACGCCGCGCATGCCCGGAAGAACCGAAATGGTCCTGCCGCCGCGCACGATCTCGGTTCCGTGTTCGCTGCCGTCATCGTGCAGTCGGAAGGCGCCGCTGAGCGGCTCGTAGGCGATGTGCCCGTGCGTCCGCGACACGGTCTGGTTCACGTCTTCTGCTCCTTCGGTGAACACGACGTGATTCGTCCGAATGAGCCGGTTGCGGTGGTCTCGAACCTCCGCGCCCCTGCCGACGTCGATGCGCGGGGCAGCAAATGAATACGACCATCGCTCCATCGAACCGCGCAGCACTCTGATCTCGATCTGTCCCGGCTGCGGCTCGAGCGCCTGATCGTCGACCCCGGGTTCTGCGACGCGTGCGAAGCGCAGATCGAATTCTGGCGCGCGCCAGCTCGCTTCGGCGTGGTCGACGTAGTCGATCTCGACGACGACGTCCGCAGGCGAGCATTTGGCAGACTGCAACCGATCAAGGACTCTCGTTCGAAGGGGCGTGTCGCCTGCCAATAGCGCTTCAAGGCGGCCGCGCGCCTCCGGCGACGACGCGACGACCGACAGTTCGAGTCGATTGAACGGAAACACGCGTGTGCCGCGGCCGGTTGGCTCGATCTGCTGCTCGACCGCATCGAGAATCGCGTGCACGACCTCGAGCGGACTGCGCGCGCGCGATCGAGAGAAGGCCTTCGCGGCTTCGTCGAGCGTGGCCGCGATCCTCGATTCGAGCCGTCGAGCTCTTCTAAGAACGTCCATATCAGTTCACTTCAGCAGTCCGGCGCGCGATGCCGCGTCGGCGATTTCTCCGGCAGCCGGCGCCGCGCTGCCGCCTCCGTAGCCGGCGTTCTCGATGACGACAGCGAATGCGATCCGTCTGGCGGCGGGGCCAAACGGCGCGAAGCCGACGAACCACCCGTGAGACGGTCGGCCGTCCAGTTGCGCCGTTCCGGTCTTGCCGGCGATGCGACCGGGATGGTTCCGCAGCACGCGGCCGGTACCGCTCAAGACCACGTCGCGCATGTAGCCCGCGAGCACTCGCGCATCGTCGCCGCTCAGGAACGGATTGGTGGGTGCGCTGGCAGCTTCGTCCTGTTCGCAGCGCGAGTCTCGCAGCACGCCGTTCGAGGCGACGGCGGCCGCGATGCGCGCCATCTTCAGCGGCGTCACGACGACGTCGCCCTGGCCGTAGCCGATCTGCGGAAGCGTCTGCCGCACGCGCGCCGCAACGTCGGGCGACGGCGTCAGCGAGATCCCCAGACGATTGGCGGTGTCGAGCATCGGCTGCGATCCGACCTTGACGGCGAGCTGCGCGAAGTACGCGTTGCACGAATGCACGAAGCCGTCGTGCACGTCGATCGTCCCGTGCGGATGCGCATCCAGCACGTCGTCGCGGACCGGGCGGTTCCAGCCGTTGATCTTCGCGCCGACCCTCCCGTCCGGCAGCCGGGCACAGGTGAACGTGGTTCTGCGAGGATCGAGATGCTGACGCAGCGCCGCCGATGCCGTCACCAGCTTGAACGTCGATCCAGGCGGGTACAAGCCATAGCGCGCGCGATCCAGGAACGGCTCAGTCGCGCCTTCCAACCGCGATGCCGCGATCGCCTTCGCGGTTGGCGCCGCGGGCCACGGATAGCTGACGCTCGCCAGCAGCTCGCCGCTGTCGGGATCGAGCACCACCGCCGCCGCCTTACCCGCGGTCTTCTGCGCATAGGTCGCGACGATACCGGCGACGCGGAGCTGAAGGTTCGCGTCGATCGTCAGGTGCACATCGTGGGGCTGTCGAAATCGAGCGAGCGCCGCGTTGGATGGATCGTACCGATGCCGCAGGGCAGGGACGATGTCGCGGTAGTTGCGCCTGATCGTCAGCATCGATTGGCCGGCGGCATCTGTCGTGTGGACGACTTCGGCATGATCGTCGAAGCCGCGCAGCTGACTTTCGGCGTCTCGTTCGATGTACGACGAGTTGGGCGCGGTCCAATTCACCCGGGTGCGCGCGTCGCCGAGAAGATGGAACGCCGCGCCGCCGAGCGGATAGCATCGCTCGCCGGGCATGGGACACGCGTCGTCGAGCGACACGCCGAGGTCTGCGTAGGTCTGCCGTGCGCTCGCAATCACCTGTGAATCGTCGGTGGCCAGCGGCACGCCGCGGCGATCGAAGATCGTTCCGCGCGGCATCAGCCGGACGATGTCGAGTACGCGCGGGTTGTACTCGAAACGCCGCCCTCCGTCGGCCTGAATGCCGAGATGCGCCTTGATAAGGTAGTCATCGGCAGACACGACCTGGACATTGACGGCCACGGCAAGAAGAACCAGTGCCAGGACGGCGAGCGAGGACCCAAGCCACACGACCGGAACGCGGAACGCCTCGAGATGGCCTGACGGGTGACGGTCAGCGAGGATCGCGGTCAACATGCCCAGCGCACAGAAGTTCGCGAGCATCGCCGACCCGCCGTAGCTCGCGAATGGCGTCACGATGCCCGTGAGCGGCGTCAGGCCGAAGATGCCGGACGCCATGATCAACACCGGCACAATCAGAAACAGCGTGAGCGTGATGGCAAGGAAGAAACCGTAGTCGTTTCGCGCGAGCCGCCCGATCCGGAAGCCGCGCCATGTCAGAAGCGCGTACAGCACCGCCACCAGCAGCAGGCCTGCCGCACCGAGTTCCTCGCCGATCGCCGCGAGGATCAGATCCGTGTGGCCAGCCGGCAGATAGCGCGTATCGCCGAGGCCGAGGCCGGTTCCGAACGGCCCTCCGGTCGCAAGAGCCCAGATCGCGTGCGTGACCTGATCTCCGCCCCGAACGCTGTTGTCCCATGGTGACTGCCACATGCGAACGCGCTCTGCGAGCGTCTGTGAGATCTCCAGGCGATAGCCGACATAGAACCCCAGAAGCAGGAGCGCAAGGCCGGCGATCACCATCCCGACACGCCCGCGCGCAACGCCATAGGTCGCGAGGAAGACGCAGCAGAGAAACAGGGCCGGACCAAGATCCTTTTGCAGGTAGAAGAAGACGAGCGCGAGGCCGACACCGCCCACAACCGGAATGACGTACTCGGCTCGCGGCAGATTGATCCATCGCGTCCATCGCGAGCCACGGAACATCGGGCTGCGGATCTCGCGCAGCAATTCCCACCGGCGCGCAAAGAAGCCTGCGAGGAACAGCGCCAGGAGCAGACGGATCCCCTCAATCGGCTGGACGGGGCCCAGATTGACCTTCGCGCCGCTGGTGCCGGGACCCGAACCAAAGAGGATCAACAGCACCGACAGTGACAACGCGGCGATGAGCGGCAGATAGCTCAACGTCACGAATCTGGCGGCGCCGAAGTCGACGAGCGACACGGCCGTCATCACGGCGACGCCGAACACCGTGCCTTCGGCGAAGCGCACGAACGTCAGGCTGTCTCGCAGCGGATCGGCGCGACTGAGGAGGACGGCAAACCCGATCGCGGTGAGCAGATGCGCGATCGCGAGAAGGAGAGGATCGGTCCGGATGCGGCGCCACCGCCAGACGAGTACGGGCGCCTGAAATGCCAGAATGTAGATGCACGCGAACCAGACGACTTGCCGCCGGAACTCGACGGTCGTTCTGACGCTGAACAACGGCTTGACTTTCGCGAACTCTGCCGGGCCGAAGAGCGGCGCGACTGCGCCGACGTTCGGGAGCGTCCGCATTTTCTGTCGTTCGTCGCCCAGAAACCGGAAGAGCCGCTCCGCAGCCAGGCGTCGATCGGTCGCGTCCGAAAACACCGTCTCCATCGCGACTTCGAGCGGCCCCACGTCGGCGACGGTGTTCAAGTTGATGGGCGCGGCCACAGGGTGGCCCGGGCTCTCGAACACGCTCATGCGCCCCGCATACGCCAGCGCGATCGCCAGTATCGCGACGCAGGACGTGGCGGCCACCGTCAGCGCAGACAGATCGATGCGATTGGTCCAGTGGGGTGCTCGTCCCGCGTGTCGTTCGACGGCAGCGGTGTAGGTTACGGCCATGATTGCACGGCCTGGGGTGCCGCCAGTCGAGGAGCCGGCGGTCTTTCGGATCGACCCGGCACGCCGGACAATTCACGTTTCCGCTGGTCGAGCTGTTCGAGCCCGCGTTGCGCGGACCGCAGGCTCCGCGGTGCGTCCGCGTACCCGAGGGCCTTCGAATAGAGATCGATCGCCTGTCGATAGGCTTCCGCCGACCGCGCGAGGTATGTCCGTTCGACGGCTCTGCCGCTCACCGTCCGTGCGGTGCGCGCGAACGCGAGCGCGCGCGAACGATATCCGTCGGCCAGCTGCACGGTCTCGCGTTCGCCAGCCGAGTACCCAAGGCGTTGCGCCTGTTTCAACGCGTCGGCGCCGCGGTCGACATCTTCGAGGCCGTAGATGAACGTGCGCATCAACCCGAGAAACGGATCGGGCCAGGCGGGACGAAGCTCGGCGGACTCGCGAAATGCCGAAACCGCTTCGACGAATTCATGCTGCGCCTCGGCGTTCTGCTTGTGCGTTTTTCGCGCTTCGCCGTTGATTCGATGCAGGTGGCCGTCGCAGTAGCGAAGCGCGCCCTTCAGCTGACTGTCGTTCGGATTGACGGCCAGCGCCTGCGCGAGCGCTTCGCGCGCCATTTTCCACTGCGCCTCTCGAACGGTCGGAGCTGGCGTGCGGTAGTTGCCGATGATGCGATCGGCCAGCATCACCGTCTGGCTCGTCAGCGCATCCTCGAGCCTCGCAGTGGTGATCCTCAGACTTTGGGCGCTGAGCGCCCGATACCTCTCCCAGGCGCCGCCGACGCCTTCGAGTTCGACCACCGGCACCTCGGCCTTCAGTTGCTCGGCGCGGGAGGCGATGATCACCTCGTGTCCGACCATGAAGGACGTGAGCAGCAGAAACGCGGCTCGCGCATACCGACGAACCGCGCGGCGCTGCGTCAACGTGGGCTGCGACTCGGAAGGCCGAAAGATGATATTCGTCGGCAAGAGCGCGGTTACGCCGGACTCCGGCTCGACTCGCATCGTTTTTCGCGTCGCGTCTTCGTCCACCTGCGGTGACGGCTGCGTGCGCCCGGTCGGAGGTTCGTCGTGCCGCATGCCGTCGGCGGACCATCCTTCACGTTCGGCCTGCGTCACGTGGCCCGACAGGACGCATTCGAGATCTTCGCGAATGGTGCGGGCATCCACGTATCGATCGGCCGGATGTGCCGCGAGTAGCTTGGCGACGACGGCCTGCAACGGCGGCGGACATGGCGCGCCGAGTGGTTCGGGAGGCCCCAGCGATCTGATACGGAGCTCCAGCCGGCGCGTGTCCGACGCGCGAAACGGCTGGACGCCGCCCAGCATCTCGTACAACAGGACGCCGACCGCCCAGAAGTCGGCGTAGGTGTCGATCTCGCCGGATTCGAGCCGCTCCGGTGACACGTAGGCGATGCTGCCGAAGTCGTTGCGCGTCACTTTCCGGCTGAGCGAAAGCGCTTTGGCGATACCGAAATCGAGAATCTTGACCTTGTCAGGCCAGAGGAGTCGGATATTGCGTGGCTTCAAATCGCCGTGCAGCAGCGAGCGAAGCTGCCGTCCGTCGATCGTCGACTCGAAGCCATGTGCCGCTTCGAGGAAATGACACAGCTGAATCGCGATGCCGGTGGCGCGCTTCGGCGACAGCGCGCCGGCAGACAGAACCTCGGAGAGGTTCTGGCCGTCGAGATGTTCCATCGCGATGTAGAAGTAGCCGCCCTCGGTGCCGTGTTCGTACAGGACCGGAACGTTCTGGCTGATCCGGCAGAACTGCTCTTGAAGCTTCGCGCCCCAGCGCTCGGCGTCGACGATCTCCCGCGCGTCCCGGTCTTTTCCGGTCGGAACCAGCTTGAGCGCCACACGACTGTCGTCACGGCGATCGGTCGCGAGGAACACGACGGCCATCCCGCCGCGTCCGATCTCGTGGACGATCTCGTACGGTCCGACTCGAACGCGCTGAAAGACCGTCGTCATCATCGTCCCCGCCGGACGCGTGGAGTCGCAGGCCAAGCGGATCGACCGTCTTGCTGCTCGGCAAACCAGTTGTCACGGTCCAACACCACGCGCTCGCTCTCGCTCAGGTCGCCGAAGACGTCACGGCTTACGCCCTGGAACACGTTTCCGGTGATCAGCGGATTGGCGCCTTCGTCGATGATGACCGATCGACGGACGGGCTCCGACGTGCCGTTTCGCACGAAGACATTGTGGACGATTCGCGCCGACGGGGAGCGGATAGTCAACGCCGCGCCTGGGTTGTCGTGGATGTCGCTCGCCAGCATTGTGGCAAGAGAGGTGCCATCGATGACAACCGCCGCGTTTGCTGCGCCGGTCACTTCGATGTCCACAAGGGAGGCCTGCGAAGCTCTAATGAGGACACCTGTGCCGAGCGGCGTCGCGGCATCACCGATGATCCGAAAGCCGGTGAGTTCCGCACCGGCCACTCCGGCGGCGACCACCGCGGCGGCGCCTTCCGGCGCCGTGCCGGATAGCCGAATCGTCGCCGCCCGCGGGACACGGCTGACGATTCGAACGTCGTTTTTCAGATTCAGGGTCTCGCGGTACTCACCCGGCTCGACGAGCACGACCGAGCCCGCTCCGGCCCGCTCCAACGCCGCAGCAATCGACTCCGTCGGACCCACCGCGATCGTGGCGGCTGGAACGCCAGCCGCGGCATTCGACGGCCGCTGAAACATCGCGCCGAGCGACCATGGACCAACGGCCGCGGCCAGGATCCCGGCGGCCAGGGCGATCGCCCCGAGCCTGGTCGCGCGTGACGGGTTCGTTGACCGGTCGGGCGGAGACTCCTTCTTCCGGCTGTCTTCGACAACCGGAGGGTGCCCGCCGCGCCGCGTGGTCTCGCGCACCGCACGCGCCTCCCAGCCGTCGGCCGGCGCGAACCGCTCCCCTTCCACATAGACCACGCTGATGTTGTCCTTGCCGCCGGCGGCATTCGCAGCGTCGATCAGCGTCTTCACAACCTGGTCGGGCTGACCGGCAAAACGCCTGACGATGTCATACAACGACGACGAGTTCACGAGGTCGGTCAATCCGTCGCTGCAGAGAAGCAGCGCATCGTCCGGCTCGAATGCGATCTCGCACGCATCGATAAAGTCCGGGTCGTCGGGCTCGTGCGGGTCGGATCCGACGTCGCGATACACCTCGTTGCGCCTCGGGTGGTGCATCGCCTCGAGCTCGGAGAGCTCGCTCGAGTCTTCACGCTCGCCGACCGGCGAGTGATCGTGTGTGATCTTGTCGATGCGATCCGCGCAGAGCCTGTACAGGCGCGTATCGCCGACGTGGCCCACCACGGCGCGCGTGTCATCGACGACAACGACGGTGAGAACGCACGCCATGCCGTTCCACTCCGGCCGCAGGACGGCGGCGCGATGGATCTCGTTGTTCGCGATCGCAATCGCCTCGCGCACGCGATCGAGAGTCGATCCCGTCTCGCGTTCGAGTCGCGACCGCACGGTCGTAAGCGCGATGTCGGCGGCCTCTCCGCCGGCCGCGTGACCGCCGACGCCGTCGATGACCAGGAACAGTCCCCGTGCCAGGTCGACGTGGATGCGATCTTGATTGACGTCGCGCTGCAGGCCGGCGTTGGTGTCGGCCGCCGCTCGCAGCGCGGTTGCTGTCTGCATCAAGTAGTTTCACTCCGCCTTGCGCGAACGGTAACCAATCCACAGATACAGCGACACGAGAGCGCCGCACGCGGCGAAAAAGAGGACGCGGGACCACCACAGGAGCGCGATCATCATCGTCTTCGAAAATCGAGGAAGACCGTGCCGGCGAGCCCTATCTTCGAGACGTCGGGCAGTGGCGTCTCGGATCCGTTCTCTCGTTTCGTCCCGTCGACCTCATCGAAACCCTTCGGCACATGGCGGCCGTTCAACGTCGTTCCGAGCGTGCTCAGATCGATCAGAAAGAATCGATCGCTCGCCGAATCCCGGCGGATGCGGGCGTGCTCACGAGACACGTCGGCCGACGAGACGATGCGGATCTCCACCGGATGCGCGATGCCGCCGCGTCCGATGGTGAAGCCGTCCCTGGTCACGTCGTAGAAATGATGACCGGACTCGTCGTCGTACTCGATCCGGCCGAGAATCTTCGGCGTCGACGGAGATGCTGGGCTGTTGACAACGTGTGCAATCGTCATCGCTCCCTGCCCCGATTGCAGAGTCGAGATCTTGCGAGTCTGTTCGCCGAGGCCGAGATCCGGTCTCTCCGGCATCAGCAGCGTGGAGTCGACGAGGAGATCTCCCTCTTTCAGCTCCTCGTCCGGATCCGCGAGGAATGCGATGTGCCAGTCCGTCGCCGCATTGCGAACCTCCGACGCGGGTTCACGCGCGCTGCGGCGCATCCATCGGTGCGTCGCGGGTGCCGCGTTCAGACGCCGGAGCTCTTCATCGAGCGCGCGGACGGTCTGTTCCTTCAGAACGGGCATGATCGTTTCCAGCCGCTCGAACTCGGCCGGATGAAGATAGACGATGTAGCGGCTGGGCGCGAGCGTCGAGTACTTCAGACGCTCGAGATTCTGCCGCATGTTTGCGACAACTGCATCGATGATGTCGCGCGCATGGCGTCGCGGAGGCGCCGCACCGAGGATACCCACAATCTGAACCCGCTCCGAGTAAGATTCGTTTGACCGACGTTCCAGGCTGAACACTATCGCCCAATACGCGGCGGCGAGTCTTAAGGAGAATCCAGGGATTCTGCAGGGCCGCCCGGCGAGGAGCACCGTGAGAGCTCGATTCGCCCAGTTCACTCTCGATTCCGAGACCCGTCAGCTGCTGAGTTATGGACGGGAAATCCATCTCTCGCCGAAGGCATTCGATCTGCTATGCGCGTTGATTGCGAGCGGGCCGAAGGTTGTGGAAAAGGTCGATCTCCACGCCAGAATCTGGCCGAACACGTATGTCGTGGACGCGAATCTGAACATCCTCGTGGGTGAGATCCGCCGGGCGATTGGCGACAGCGCGCAGGACCCGAA
>DASXIR010000327.1:0-2856 GCA_036497895.1 Vicinamibacterales bacterium
GCGGTCAGGTGGGGGCACGACGCCTCAGTCTCCCTGTGGAGACCAGTTGTAGGCAGCACCATCATCGCGGACGGCAATAACCCCTGCGATGCAGCGGGCCGATCGAGGGCAGCCCACGCCAGGGTGGTGCGCGTTCCGCCGCACAGCCGTGCCGGATTCGAGCATCACGATCCGCGCCAGTTCTCGGGCGGCATCCGATGTCCGGATTTCGACCAAAACGCCTCAGGAGGATGAATAGCCGTCGACATCGATTACAGCCTGGGCGAAAGCCTGTGGGGCCTCTTGAGGTAGGTTGTGCCCGATGCCGCCTGGGATGATCCGGTTCGCATACTTGCCGGTGAATTTGCTGGCGTAGGTGCTCGGGTCCGCGTGAAGCGCACCGTTCGCGTCGCCATCCATGGTGATGGTGGGCACCGCGATCTTCGGACCTTCGGCAAGCTGCTGTTCCAGGTCCTCGTACTTCGCTTCGCCGTCGGCGAGGCTGAGTCGCCAACGGTAGTTGTGAATCACGATGTCGACGTGGTCGGGATTGTTGAACGACGACGCGCTGCGCTCGAACGTGGCGTCGTCGAAGCTCCACTTCGGCGAAGAGAGCTGCCAGATGAGCTTGTTGAAGTCGTGCGTGTATTTGGTGTAGCCGGCCCGTCCGTACTCCGTCGCGAAATAGCATTGGTACCAGAACGCGTGCTCGGCGGCCGGAGGAAACGGCGTCATGGCGGCCTTCCGGCTACCGATCAGGTAGCCGCTCACGGAGACGAGCGCCTTGCAGCGTTGCGGCCAGAGCACCGCAACGACGGCAGCGGTTCGCGCGCCCCAATCGAAGCCGCCGATGACGGCCCTCTGGATCCTGAGGGCGTCCATCAACGCGATGACATCGAGCGCGACGGCCGCTTGCTCACCGTTGCGGAAGGTCGATGAGGAGAGAAAGCGCGTCGTGCCGTAGCCGCGCAGGTACGGGACGATAACCCGGTAGCCGGCCGCGGCCAGCAAAGGGGCGACGTCGACGAAGCTATGGATGTCGTACGGCCAGCCGTGGAGAAGGATGACCGGAGGCCCGTCGGCGGGACCGGCTTCGGCGTAGCCGACATTCAGGACACCGGCGTCGATCTGCTTCAGCGAAGCGAACGACGTGTTGGTCCCCGGTTTGATGGCAGGCACTGCTGCGTTCGCGGAGTCGATCGCGGCGAGCTCGCCGGCCGCCAGGGTGACGGCTGCGGCGCCCAAGAGACGACGACGAGAGTGGTCGATGTCTTCGAAAGTTTCGATCGCATTCATGGCTCGATCTCCTTGGCTCGTGCTGCTCGGGCGGCTACGGATAGATCTTCGACGGGAAGTCGTCGATCGCCTTGGTCACTTCGCGGCCAGCGTTGGCACGGCGAAGCCCTTGATGACGCGGATCGAGAGCCGTGCGATTCGAGAAGCCTGCCGAGCACGACCCCCACACCCAAGACCAATGTATTCGCCAACACGCTGGCTGAGCGGCAGATGGTCGAAGTCTTGTCCTGATTTGTTGTGCACCGCCGCGCCTGTCGGTCTCGTCGTGCCGTGAACCGCAGCGATCAGCGGCAACGGGCATCCCGTTTGCCACTATGCGGCCTGCTCAACCTCAGGAGGGCGACCATGACGTCAAGCCGGTTCACGTGGATCCTCGTCGCTGCTGTTCTGGTGGCCGGCGCTCCGATCGCGGCGTCGGCGGCACCGAAATCCCCCGTGGTCGCCACGGACAACGGGCCCATCCGCGGAACGACCATGGGTCAGATGCAGGCGTTTCTCGGCGTTCCCTATGCCGCCGCGCCCGTCGGCGATCTGCGCTGGCGGCCGCCGCAAGCGCATCCGGGCTGGAACGGGGTCCTCGACGCAAGCAAGTTCGGCTCGCACTGCCCGCAGCTCGCGTCGCCGTACGGAATCGCGAGCACGACCGAGGACTGCCTGTTCCTGAATGTCTTCACCCCCGACAAGACCAACCAGGGGCAGCCCCATCTCCTGCCCGTGATGTTCTGGATCCACGGCGGAGGGTTGGTGGTCGGCGAGAGCGACGGCTACGACCCCAGTCCGCTGGTGGCCAAAGGCGTCATCGTCGTCACGATCAACTACCGGCTCGCCGAGCTCGGCTTTCTGGCCCATCCCGCGCTGTCGGCCGAATCCCCGACGGGCGCATCCGGCAACTACGGCTTGATGGACCAGCAAGCGGCGATGCGCTGGGTGCAACGCAACATCCGCGCCTTTGGTGGCGATGCCGACAATGTGACGATCTTCGGTGAGTCCGCCGGTGGTCTGAGCGTTCACTCGGAGCTGGCCTCGCCGCTCGCTGCCGGCCTCTTCCACAAGGCGATCGTTGAAAGCGGCGCGTACTCGCTGAACCAGCCGTCGCTCGCGGCGGCGCAGACCGCTGGCACGGCATTCGCGACGGGCGCGGGCTGCTCGAGCCAGACGGCCGCCTGCCTGCGGGGCTTGTCGGTGTCGGCGATTCTTGCCGCCCAGACCGCCTCGACGATGGTGCCTAACCTCGACGGCTTCGTGCTGCCGATGAGCGTGGGGCCGGCCTTCTCGTCCGGGCAGTTCAACCACGTGCCGGTCATCGAAGGCTCGAACCACGACGAGTGGCGGCTCTTCGTCGCGCAAACCGAAGTCGCCACCGGGACGCCGCTGACGGCAGCCGGCTACATCCCGGCGATCCAGGCCACGCTCGGCGTTTCCGCGGGCCTTGCCACGTTTATCGCCAGCGTGTATCCGTTGATTTCCTATCCAAGTCCGAGTGTCGCGCTCGGGGCGGTCGGCACCGACGCGGTCTTCTCGTGCAATTCGCGGATCGCAGCGGGCCGGCTGTCGAAGTTCGTGCCGACGTACCAGTACGAG
>DASXIR010000328.1:0-19521 GCA_036497895.1 Vicinamibacterales bacterium
AATGCGCGCGCCTCCGCGGTGGCGGCGCAACTCGATGAAAAGGTTCTCGTGCTCCTGACGGCGGCAGTGGAGTGAAGGCGCTGACCCTACCCCATAGTCTAGCGGTACGAAATCGACCAGGTAATGGTAAGTGGCCCTTCGATTGTGGAAGGCCCACTCGCGCATGTGACGAGCGCGGTCATGGCGCCGGTATCAGACTCGTAGTCATGATCGCGATCGAGGCTTCTGGCCTGACAACCGTCCAGTCCATTCACCTGAAACGACGTCACCGCTCCACCGCCAAACGTCGTCGTGTTACCGGATGTCTTGGGATCGCTTGAAAAGCCGGCGAACTCGACTCGGATCGCAGCAACATCGAGCGGTCGATTAGCCACGAACACATCCCGACGCGTGAGTCGCCGCGGCTCCAGAGTGTAGGTCGTGGTAACCGATAAGCGATCATCTCGCACCGGGACTGCCTTCCCCATGCGATCCATCTGCGACTGTCGGTAAGTCACCGTTGTCGTACTGCCGTGCACGTCCACTGCGGCATCGCGGATGAACGCGAGCGGCATGAGTACGGCACCATCTCTGAGCGTGAACTGCGGCACCAGGACCGGCTTCGAGCCATCGGGCACACCTTCGAGCATTCCCCGCGAGAACGGAATGGGGAAATACGGGTGGTGCATGTGCTGACCCGCTCCGCCATTGATCAACGGCAGTCCGATGATGTGGCCCGCGTCGCGCCGCGTGACCAGCAGGCGATCGGCCGAGGCTCCCTTCGCGAACCAGGTGACGGTTTGAACGGGCAACTTGTTCAGGGCGGCGTCGAAATCGGCCATCGCAGGCTTGTCTTTGAAGCCCATCGCGTTCCACGCTTCATTCGTGTACGCAAACTGGTGCGCCAGCGACAGGTTCTCCCCGAGGATGCGGAACTTGCCGCGGTAGTCGTCGGTCCGGCGACCCTCGTCCCACAAGTTGACCGATCCGGTGCGCTTGTCGATCCAGAAATCGACGTACCGCTGCGCGGCACGCGACGCGTACGTGTACGCGAGCGCCCGCTCGTCCTCGGTCAGCAGTCCGGTCCTGGCAGCCGCAGTCAACACTTCGATGATCGCCGTTTCGCTGTATGGGCCGAGGCTCCGGCCGTATTCGAATCCTGCACCGTCGGCGTGTAGCCGCTGCAGCATCACGTCGACCGACTTCCGCAGCCAAGTCAACGCCTCGCCAGGTACGCGTCCGCCTGACTCGATGAAGTGGTTCACCAGTTCGCCGGCCAGCAGCACGCTATAGCGATCGAATCTGCCGTCACCCTCCGTCTCATCGGCGAATCCGAAGTTGCCGGAGTACTTGCGGTAGTGCTCGGCGATCCTGGCGTACAACGCGTCGCTTCCGGTCTCGTCCTCCCAGCCCATGTGATGCCGCAGGCGCGCAATGCCGAGGGCGACGACGTAGTAGTTGTTGGGATCGGCGATCAGTTCGTGCGTGTCGGCATCGACGAACATGCGCCAGTCGAGCCGCACTCGGAGCTTCGCATACGTTGAGCGATCCACTGCCTGGTCGAGCAACCCGGCTGCTCGAAGCTTGTCCAGCGCCAGCACGTAGTAATACGCGCCCCACGAGTCATTCGCATCGTCGACGGTAAGCCTGGCCACCTCGCGGAAGTCCGACAGGAGTTCCGCGAGCCGCGGATTTTCCTTGGGAACCGTGACGAGATACTCGACCAGAGCGATGGCGATCTTTCCTGGCAGAAACTTGTCGCTGCCGTTGAACACTGGTATGCCATCAATCGTGAGTTTTCGTTTCTCCTTCACCAGTTGTCGCAGCAGGATCTCCGACTGCGGCAATATGCGCGTTTGGACGACACCGTTGAACGAAAGCGACTGCTCGGGCGACGCGGATGGCTGCTGCGCCAGGAGTGTGAACGAGCCGAGTAAGAGGAGCGCGAGGCGCATCAGGCCCTACCTTTGCACCCGGCCGCTGGCGTCGCCGCCGGCCAGGAGATCGACTTCCGCCACCGTGACACGGTTGAAGTCGCCCGGAATCGTCTGCTTGAGCGCGCTGGCCGCGACGGCGAACCGGAGCGACGCGTCCGGCGTCCGCCCCGTCACCAGGCCGTAGATCAATCCCGCGGCGAAACTGTCACCGCCACCAATCCGATCGACGATCGACACGTCGTACCGCTGACTCTCGTGAAAGACGCATGTTGTGGCGTCGAACAGCACCGCGCTCCACCCATTGCGGCTTGCCGAGTGGCTTTCGCGCAGCGTGATGGCCACCTGCTTGACGCCGAACTCGGCGGCGACACGCTCGGCGGCCTGTCCGTATCCGCTGACCTCGAGGGCGCCTGCGGTCACATCGGCGCCCCGCACGTTCAGCCCGAGCGACGACTGGATGTCTTCTTCATTGGCGATGACGACGTCGGCCGAGGCGACCAGCGGCCGCATCACCTCGCGCGCGCGCGCTTCGGTCCAGAGCTTCTTGCGGTAATTGAGATCAATGCTGATGCGCGCACCCGCGGCGCGAGCCGCATCGATCGCCTCTCGCGTGCAGTCGGCCGCGGACGGACCAAGAGCAGGCGTGATGCCGGTCACATGAAACCAGGCAGCGCCTGTGAAGATCGTATGCCAGGCGAACATGCCTGGCCCGGCTTCACTGATGGACGAGTACGCGCGGTCATAGACGACTGTTGAGGCGCGTTGGCTCGCGCCGGTCTCGGCGAAGTAGATGCCGAGCCGCTCGCCGCCGCGCAGCATGTGATCGGCGCGGATGCCCTCGGCTCGCAACGCGCGCATCGCGGCATCGCCGATCGCGTGACCCGGCAGACGACTGACGTAGTGGCTCTCCAGTCCAAAGTGCGCGAGGCTGGCCGCCACATTCGCTTCCCCGCCACCGAACGTTGCAGAGAGCACCGGCGACTGGAAGAGGCGCTCAAACCCGGGCGGACTCAACCGAAGCATGAGCTCGCCGAAGCACACGACCTTCGGCATCGCTTAACCTCGTTGCGACGCGCGGGCGACCCGCACAGCGTCGATGAAGTGGCGTGCGTTCGCGGACACGAGATCGAAGCGACTCGCCGACACGGCCTTCGGGTCGACGAGCGCGGTGCCGACACCAATGGCCATGGCGCCAGCGGCGATCCATTCACCGGCGTTCTCACGCGTGACGCCGCCAGTCGGCATGAGGCGAACCTGCGGCAGAGGCCCCCGCACGTCCTTGAAAAAGCCCGGGCCCAGAGCGGTTGCCGGAAACACTTTCACGACGTCCGCGCCCGCTTCCCACGCGGTGAGAATCTCGGTCGGCGTGAAGCACCCTGGCATCGCGGCGATGTGGTAACGGTGCGCGAGCTCGATCACCGCCGGCCTGAGCACCGGACTGACGACAAACCGCGCACCGGCAAGAATCACCTGGCGGGCCGTTTCGGCGTCGAGCACGGTTCCGGCGCCGACGATCACATCCTTCGGAGCCGACCCCGCGAGCGATTCGATCAGCGCCAAGGCTCGCGGCACCGTCATCGTGACCTCGATTGCACGGACGCCGCCCTCGATCAGCGCCGCCGCCACCTCACCAAAAGCTCCGGCGTCCGTCAGCCGCACGACGGCCACGACACCCGTTGACTCGATCGCTGCGACGATCTCACCGCGGCCCGCAAGGGCACTCATCGAAGGAACCTCACAGCGCCGGCGACCGCGAGCCCGAAGGCGAACACCAGCGTGACAGCGAGCAACAGGTTGCGTCCGACGTTCGCCTTGAACTCGCCCATGCGACGCTGGTTCACGAAGTAGAAAATCACGGCCACGGCCACTGGCGCGAGCAGGAGGTTGCCGATCATGGCCACGATCGCCTTGAGCAGGGCGGGCAGCGCCCAAAACGGCGTCAACAGGGCGGGTATCGCGATCCACAACGCAAAGACGGTCTGGAACGTCTTGTTTTCTCTGGTGAAGTGCCAATCCCGGCGGGCCACGTCGAGACAGATGTAGGTCATCGTGAGCGACACGGAGATCAGAGTGGTGAAGCCGGCACCCACCAGACCAACGGAGAAAAACCGCGGCGCCAGAAAACCAAAGACGCCTGGAAACGCCGGACCTAGCACCTGTCCGGCGACCGGGATGCTCTCGATCTGCGAGAAGTGACTGACGCCCAGAAATGATGGGCCGTGTCCGGTGTACACGTTGTGGAGCGCGGTGGTTCCGGCGACGATGACGACGACGGAAAACAGGCCCCAGAGGAAGCCAAGGTTGTACACCGTCTTCCAGAACGCACGCTTCGCGTCGGCGCGCGTGTAGCCGGCGTTGCTGTGCAGGTATCCATACGTCAGAAAGACGGTCGGCGGCAGCGCTTGTCCGGCGATCGCCAGCATCTGCGTTAACCCTTCCCGCACGTGTGTCGTTCCGACCACCGGCACGT
Source organism: Vicinamibacterales bacterium (assembly GCA_036497895.1). Lineage (GTDB taxonomy): Bacteria > Acidobacteriota > Vicinamibacteria > Vicinamibacterales > CAVVIG01 > CAVQFC01. The sequence continues at coordinate 4,387 of DASXIR010000328.1, forward strand.
CAGCCGGGACGTGTGGCACCAGCCCGTCTACGAGCGCCGGCCAGGTGTACCAGTCGAGCAGTCCCTTGGTGGCGACGATGATGAAGCAGATCAGCTTCGCCACCAATAGGAATGCCATGACGCGCTCGACGCGCTTATAACCTCCGAGGACGGCCACCGTGACGCTGGCCGCGGTGAGCGCCACGGTGATCAGTCCGAAACCGACACCGGCCGTCACCGGCGGGAGCCGGCCGAACGCACCGTACGTGCCCTCGACCATCGCCGCCATCTGACTCATGTTGACAACAAGATTGACAAGAAACGCGGCAGCGAAAATCAGCCATGCTACCCAGGCGCCGATCTCCGACCGGATCATCTCGATCATCCCGCGGCCACCCGACATCATCGCGACCCGCGATGCCGAGTCGAGGGTGATGATGACCAGAGGGATGAGGTAGAGCGCGACCCACAGCAACCCAAATCCGAACCACGCGCCGGCGAGCAGCCGTGTCGCAATCGCGCCGGCGCCAATCATGCCGGCAGCCGTCAGGGCCGCCGGGCCGACGAAGCGACTGAAGAAGGCGACGAATGGATTGCTGCTCGCTGGCGCCACGGCGGCGGGTCGACGCGTCGCGGTGGCAGATGCTGCGACCGCCATGTCCGTCAGCGGGCGAGCCAGCCGCCGTCGACGGCGAGGACGTGGCCGTTGACGTAGTCGGACGCGGCCGATGCGAGAAACACCGCCGCGCCGGCGAGATCCGCGGGCGTGCCCCATCGGCCCGCCGGAATTCGCTCGCCGATCTGACGCGTGCGCACTTCATCGGCTCTCAGCGCCGTCGTCACGTCCGTCACCATGTAGCCGGGTGCGATCGCGTTCACGTTGATGCCACGTCCGGCCCACTCGTTGGCCAGCGCCTTGGTAAGTTGTGCGACGCCGCCTTTCGCCGCTGCATAACCAGGCACAGTGACGCCGCCCTGAAATGAGAGCAGTGAGGCCACATTGATGATCTTCCCGCTGCCGCGCTCGAGCATGTGGCGACCGACGGCGCGCGACAGACGGAAGAGGCTCGAGAGGTTGACCTCGATGACCGCGTCCCAATCCTCGTCGCTATGCTCCGCTGCGGCCTTACGTCGGATCACGCCCGCGTTGTTGATCAGGATGTCGATGCGGCCGTAAGTGGCGAGGGCTTCCGCCGCAAGGCGAGCCGGCGCGGACGGATCGCTGAGGTCTGCGGCGAGGGTCGCGGCGCTGCGACCGAGCTGTCTGACAGCGACCGCCGTATCGTTCGGAAGGGTCGACGCATGGAGCACGACGTCCGCACCGGCAGCCGCCAGTCCGAGCGCCATGCCGGCGCCCAGGCCGCGCGACGCGCCCGTCACGAGCGCCACCTTACCGGCCAATGAGAAAGGACTGTCGCTCACGGCGCTCGCGCCTATCGAGCCGCGGTACCGGCGAGAAAATCCTCGCGGGGTGGGCTGAAGATATCTACCAGCACCACCGGCTCCTCCAGCATCGTCGCTCCATGCTCGATGCCCGATGGAAAGACCAGGACCTCCCCGGCAGAGGCAATCCGATCGACGCCGGCGACCGTGAATCGCACACGTCCGCGTTCGACGATCGTCATCTGCTCGTGCGGATGCGCATGCACGGGCGTCACGACACCAGGCGCGATCGAGAGGCGGCAGATCATGAGGCGCTCGGCGCTGATCATCTGACGTTCGATCCCATCGGCGAGCCGTTCGACGGGATGCGAGGCCCAGTCCTTGTGCTGAAACGCGGCGAGCGCGTCGCTCGGCTTCATGGGCGCCCCGTTCGTCCCTTGTCGAGCCCTGAACCCAGTGCCGCGAAATCGGGATGGACATTGACGACGCCGTACTGGCGATCCTGGTCCTCGACGTTCGCGGCCATCATCCAGACGAAGTTGATCGCCCCGCCGGGCGCCGCGACGTTCGGGTGATACCCCTGCGGCATCAGCACGATGTCACCTTCGTGCACGATTGTCGCGAGCTCCGGTTCGCGGCTATTGGTGTACACCAGTTGGACGCCAAAGGCAGGCTTCGGCATGTCGACGTACAGGTACGCCTCCTCGAGCATCGCCGCATGTTCGTGGGGCGGCCACGAGGTCCAGTTGCCAGGCTGGCTGAACGTCACGCCCGCCATCAGCCTGCCCGCCTCGACGTTCTTGCCGACCAGGACATTGAGATCGCGCTGGGCCGACGGCCCGCCCGCCACGAAATGGAGTCCCGGGTCCCGCTGGACATCAGCGAACCCCACGAACTGAACGGGATGCGTCTTCGTGACCGGCGCGGCGATCTCGATCAGGTCGCATCCTGAAGGGCCAGGCGTCACCGTCACATCCGCCAGCCTCGGCACATACAGCGAGTCGTACTTGTCGAACGAAAACGACTGACGTTCCGCGCCGACGGTTGCGGTCCCGCCAACGCAGATGAGGACGGTTTCCATGTCGCCGGTGGAAAACGTCAGCGGTGGATCGTTCGTGCCCAGGATGATACGTCCGTAGTGCAGATAGCGCGAGGCGGTGGCGCCGGGCGCGACCGACCGCGTCCGCCCTTTCCGAGACGCCGTGTCCCGCACGATGCAGGTGCCGGGTGCGATGGTTTCGATGGTCACAAGGTCTCCGTCATGCGCTCATGTGCTCGGCAAAGGACTGAGCCGCGATCAGCGCGGCGGCGCCACGAAGTCGCGGGTATTGTTCGGGCGGTACGATCACGATCGGGGTCGCGCCGGCCGACTGTGTCAGAACGCGCTCGGCAAGCGCCGCCCGAACGGTTGTTTCGATAAGGTCCCATGCGGCTGTGACTTCGCCGCTGATGTACACGTGCGAGGGGTCGATGGCATTCACGACTGCCCCCAGCCCCAGACCGAGATAGCGTCCGGTCGAGAGCAGCGCGGCGAGCGCTTTCGCGTCGCCGCCGCGAGCCCGTGTGATGAGGTCGTCGATCGTCAGCGTCGCGGCGTCGGCCGGGAACGGCCGCTCGCGCAGATCGCGCCCGAAATATCGCGAGAGCGTGGCGAGATTCGAGACATAGACTTCCCAGCACCCGGCGGCGCCGCAGCCACAGCGCGGGCCGTCGATGTTCAGCGGAATGTGGCCGAATTCGCCGGCGATGTTGTGATGGCCACGCACGAGCCGTCCGCCGAGCACCACGCCGACGCCGAGGCCGTCCGAGACGTTGAGATAGACGAAGTTTCCGGACGCCCCGGCGTCGCGTGTCGACCAGAGCTGTGCCAGCGCGCATGCCTTTCCGGAATGCTCGATCTGGACCGGCAGGTCCACAGCCGCGGCCAGCGACTCTCTCAGCGACACGTCCCGCCAACCCAGGTTTGGCGCCGAGAGCACGCGGCCGCTCTCGGCCTCCACCATGCCCGGCACGACGACGCCAACGCCTTCACAACGCCCGAGGTCGCGGTGCCCGGCCAGGAGGGCACGGATGCGCTTCGCCAGACCTGCGACAAAGCGTTTGGGATCGCGTTCGGTCGGATAGCTGGTGACGCTGGCGAGCTGCCGGCCGAGCAGATCGGTCACCATCACGAACGTGCGCGTCGGCCGGATGTCGACCGCGACGACACACCGTTCGCGCGAATCCATATAGAGAAACGTCGGCTTGCGGCCACGCTTCGCCTCTCCCGTGGCACCTTCGAACACCGCGCCGTCCGCGATCAGCTGGTTGACCAGTACGCTCACGGCGCCGCGGCGGGTGCCCATGAGTCGAGCCAAATCGGCCCGCGAGATCGGCTGATTGATGCGGATGAGATCCAGCACGACTCGGCGATTCATCTGTCGCGTTGTCCCGCGGGTTGCGATGTGGAGGTTCTTCGGAGGCGCGGGCTTCATTTGTTTCGACGCCGGTCAATATACGGCAAAGACGGTTGTCAATCAAGCGCGGTGCGAGACCGTTCCCGCTGCGCCCACGCGTGAAGCCGGACTTGACAGGTCTGCCGAGCGGCTATATTGTCTCTCGCCGGGACAAATTGCAAATGTGGCCATTGATTGTCTGCAGCCCGTACAAATTTGGCTCCCGTCACGATACCCGGTTTTCCAATGAGGAGCGAGCTGTGATGAAGAAGACGATCCGGTCCTTGCTGGCGGCCGTCCTGTTCGCGGCCTGGCCGCTCGCGTCCGTCGCGCACGCCCAGCTCACCACGGCAACCATCGTCGGCACGGTCACCGATACGACCGGCGCCGCGGTGCCTGGCGCGACCGCGACCGCTCGCAACGTGGACACGGGCTTTACCCGCAGCGCGACGACGGCCGCCGATGGCGGGTATCGGCTGGAATTCATGCCGATCGGCCGCTATCTCGTCGATGTCGCTCTTGACGGATTCAAGACCGTCCACCGCAGTGGCATCGTGCTGCGCGTCACGGACACTGCTCGCGTGGACGCGGCGCTGGAAATCGGCCCGCTCGCCGAAAGCGTGACCGTGAACGCCGACGCACCGTTGGTCAACACCAGCACCGCAGAGGTGTCGCGGACGATCGAAACGGCCGCCATCGCTACGTTGCCGCTGGTCGACCGCAACGTCTACACGCTGCTGGATCTGACGCCAGGCGTGCAGTCCAACAACAACGGCGTCGCTGCAGCCTCGACCGGTACCAGTTCGCTCGTGCTTGGCTACCCCGAACAACGCACGTTGATCAACGGTGGCGCCGACGGCGGCACCGGTTCGGTGAACTACTACCTCGATGGCGGTATCAACATGACGGGGCTGCGCAACACCGGCAACATCCTGCCCAACCCGGACGCCATCCAGGAATTCAGGGTCCAGACCAACAGCTACAGCGTGGAGTATGGCCGCTTCGCCAGCGGCGTCATCAACGTCGTCACCAAATCGGGAACGAACCAGTATCACGGTTCCATCTTTGATTTCGTGCGCGACGGATCGTGGGCAGCCAAGGACTGGGGCGCACAGATCGCCGCGCCCCCCTTCGATCGCAAGCAGTTCGGCGGCGTCGGCGGCGGGCCGCTGCAACGCGATAAGACTTTCTTTTTTGTCTCCTATTCGGGATTGCGCCAGACGTCCAACACGTTCATGAACACCGCCGTTGTGCCGACGGCGTTCGAACGCGCCGGCAACTTCAGCGCGTCCGCCGTCAAGCCGGTCGATCCGGCGACCGGACAACCCTTCGTCTGCAACGGCGTTGTCGGCGTCATCTGCGCGAATCGCATCGACCCCGTCGCCGCCAAGATCATGAGCACGTACATCCCGACCGCGAACGTCGCGGGCAACATCTGGCAGGGCTACGTGCCGAGTCCTTACGACTCCGACGAGTTCCTGGTGAAGATTGACCACCAGATCAACGCCGCTCACCGCTTCAGCGGCAGCTATTTCGAGACCAGCGGCACCAACACTGTCGTGGCCGGCGCCGGCAACCTGCCATGGGCGAGCCAGCAATTCGATTGGCGCCAGCACAACGTGAATCTCAGCGACACGTGGGTGGTCGATTCCAATCGGATCAATCAGGCATGGTTCAGCTACACGCGTAACTTCGGCGGCCGCCTGAACACGCCCGGAACGTCGCTGGCGGACCTTGGGTCGGCGTTCGCCATCCAGGGCGCGCCGTCGCTGCCGCAGATTACCGTCAGCGGCTACTTCACATTGTCCAACGCGATCGGCGGCCCCACGGCCGGCGGCGATTTCTACTCGGGCCGCGACGTCTTCAGCTGGAACCGCGGGCATCACGCGATCAAGGCGGGGGGCGAGTTGTCGTTGAACAGAACCACCCAGGACACGCTCCTCAACAACTACGGCGTCTTCACGTTCAACAACAGCGTGACGAAAAACGCGCTCGCTGACTTCATGGTCGGGATCCCAAGCGCCCTTTCTCAGGATGCGCCGGTGACCGCCTACTGGAACAGCTGGTACGGCGCGGCGTTCGTGCAGGACGATTTCCGCGTCAGCAACCGGGTGACGCTCAATCTCGGGCTGCGCTGGGACGTGCAGACGCCCGGCACCGATCCGCTCAACCGGTTCACCACTTATGTGGCTGGTCAGCAATCGACGGTCAATGCGGCGGCGCCTGTTGGGCTGCTGTTCTACGGCGACCCCGGCGTCGAGCGCGGCGTGATCAAGACGGCGTGGAACCATGTATCGCCACGCGCGGGAGTGGTCTGGGACCCGACCGGCGATGGCCGGACGTCAATACGCGCTGCCGCGGGAATGTTCTATGGCAGCATCTCGGGCAACGAATGGAACACGATGACCAACTTTCAGCCGTGGTCGACGCGGCTGACCTTCACGAACACCAATCCGAAAACGAGCGCGACCGGCGTGCCGCTGGGCGCTTCGCTCAGTAACCCGTACACTGCCCTCGTCGGCGGCGTGCCGTTTCCCTATACCGGCAAGTTCACGACTGGCGGCGGATCCTTCGGCGTGTCGCAAGATTTTCAATGGCCGCATTCCTATCAGACCAACGTCGGGGTCGAGCGCCAGGTCGGTCGCTCGCTCAGCGTCGGCGCGACCTACGTCGGCTCGTTCAACCGGGATCTGCCGTTTGCTCGTGACGTGAATTACCCGGTGCTGACATCCACCGCCAGCAGCGCCGGAGCAAACATCCTGGCGCGCCGGCCGAACCCGGCGTTTGGCGCGGTGCTCCTCATCGACTCCGATCAGACTTCGGCGTACAACGGTCTTCAGGTCACGATCGCGTCGCGTCCCTGGCATAACCTCTCTTTCAACGGTTTCTACACGCTCAGCAAGACCATGAGCAGTGCACAGTTGCAGAACAACACCACGCAAGGCCTGGCGCAGAACTACAGCAACCTGAGCGAGGAATACGGGCGCGCGGACACGGACCAGCGTCACGTCTTCAACCTCAGTATGAACTGGGCGATCGACTATTACCGGGGCGGCAACGCGGTCGTACGCCACGTGGTCAACGGCTGGAACATCTCGCCGATCATCCAGTTGCGCAGCGGGCTCCCCTTCACCGTCACCAACGGCGTGGTCGACGCCAATCTCGATGGCAACACGAACGATCGCGCGCAGTTGATCGGCGACCCTGCGATCGCCAAGCCCTCGGCGAATCAATGGTTCAACACGGCCGCGTTCACCCAGAACAAGGTGGTCACTGGCGTCGCGACGGATGGCAACTCGCCGCGCAACCTGCTCGATGGTCCCGCCTACCACAACGTTGATCTGGCCATCGCGCGCGATTTCCGGCTGTCGACGGGCGTCAAGGCAACCTTCCGAGTCGATGCCACCAACGTCTTCAACATTGTGAGCCTCGGACAGCCCGGAGCCGTCGTTCCCGCTGCCGGCACGACGTCGGCGACCTTCGGGGTGATCCGCACCGCCAACCCGATGCGGCGGCTACAACTGGGCGTGCGACTGACGTTCTGATATGGAAAGACCGGTGTCAATGAGCTCGGCCAACCGTACCAGAGTCTTTACATGGCGGCATACGCACTGCCGAACTTGTACGTGCACGCGACCGCAACGTCAGCGTTCTCGCATGAGCCGAATTTCGGCACAGCGGAGGAAAAGAACATTTCACGAAGCGGAGGTCGCGCTGATTCACGGAACGCTCACTCTCGTTCTCGTCTTGAACTCGCAGAGCGAGGTGTTCTCGCTTGGGTTGGACGCTGAGACGAAGGCGTGCTGGGACGAAGTGACCGCAGTATGGAAGGACCGCCCACACGGGCGAGCTGCGCAGGGCCCCGGTTAACACTTGAGCCCGCGTGCTGTTGAAAACGGCGGACAACATCCGCCCCGGGGTCCGGTGGTAGACTGAGCCGCCAACGATCGGAGACAGCATGACGGCAATACGCGCGTTGCTTGCGGCCGCTGCTCTACTAGCGGTATCAATCGTCGCGGTCGGCATGTCATCGCTGGCGGTCTCCGGCCTCAGTCAGGCCCCGCAGCCTCCCAGTCCCACGCCACCGACGTTTCGCACCGAAGCGAATTACGTGCGCGTTGACGCGTTTCCCACCCACGACGGCCAACCGGTGCTCGACCTGACGCAGGAGGATTTCGAAATCCTCGAAGGGAGCACACCGCAAAAGGTGGAGCAGTTCGAGCATGTCACGATCCGGGCGGTGACGCCGCAGGACGCGCAGCTCGAACCGAACACGGTGCGCGAGTCGCGCGCCTTTCAGCAGAATCCCCGCGCCCGCGTCTTCGTCGTCTTTCTCGATGTCGGCCATGTCGAGGTCGACGGCTCGCACCGGATTCGCGCGCCACTCATCACAGCGCTGGACAGCCTGATCGGCCCTGACGATCTTGTCGCGGTGATGACGCCCGACATGTCGCCGACCGACCTGACATTCGCGCGCAAGAGAACAACGATCGAGGGGTTTCTCAACGCGCACTGGAACTGGGGCGAGCGCGGCCGGATCAATTCGGTTGATCCGCAGGAGGATTTGTACAGACGCTGCTTTCCCGGAGAGCCTCACAAGTGCCCCGACGGTTCGGTCAGTGATGACCGGGGCGTCGCAGACGCAATGATCGCCCGGCGCCGGGAGAAGATGACGATTGATGCGCTTGGCGATCTCGTCACATTCCTGCGTGGCGCGCGCGAAGAACGCAAGGCCGTGATTGCGATCAGTGACGGGTGGTTGTTGTTCCGGCCCGATCCTGGACTCAGTCGCAAACTGAATTGCCAGATTCCCACGTTGCCACAGGGCGGCTTCGACCCGCAGACCGGCAAGCTGTCAGCATTCGCCCCAGCCGATCCGGTGCGCGGCCAGAATCCCGAGGTGTGCGATCGGGATCGCCTGGTGTACTCGAACCTGAACGACGAGCAGGCATTTCGCCAGGTGCTCGACTCGGCGAATCGCGCGAACACGTCGTTTTATCCGATCGATCCCCGGGGCCTCGCCGTGTTCGATACCAGTATCGCTGAAGACCGGACGGGTCTGGCGCCTGCGGACGCGCCGAACGTGACGCCGCCGAGCGTTGATCAGGCGATGTTGGCTGCGCGGATCAACTCGCTCCGCACACTCGCCGAAGCGACGGATGGCCTGGCCATCGTCAACTCCAGCGATCTCGACAAAGGCTTCAAGCGCATCATCGACGACCTGTCGTCGTACTACCTGCTCGGCTACTACTCGACCGGCAAGCTCGATGGACGTTTCCACTCACTGACGGTGCGGGTGAAACGCCCCGGCGTGGCGGTCCGCGCCCGCCGCGGCTATCTGGCGGCCAAGACGGCGACGCCCTCGCTATCACCTGAAGCGGCGGCGACAACCGCCATGAGCCGTTCGGCCGAGGCGGCGATTGCGCCGTTGTCTGGATACGCTCGCGACGTGCCCCTGCGTCTGCTGATCGCAGCGGGCTGGAAGCCGGGCGATACAGGGTCGGCACAGATGTGGATTGTCGGCGAGCTCGGGAGCGCCGCGGCGACTGGCGACGGGTGGGCCGAAGGTTTCGAGGTGACCGCCGCGTTGTTGAACGGGTCGGACACGACGGTCGCGACCGGACGCGCGACTGTCGCCCGTAATCTGCGGCTGTTCAAGGTGGCACTAGTCGGGTCGCCGTCGCTTCCGGCCGGTGACTACACGCTCAGCGTCAGCGCGCGTGCGTCGTCTGCGTCGATTCCGACCCGAGAGACGATGCATGTCGCGATTCCTGAAGCGCCGGCGTCCGTCGGCGCACTGTATCTGCGACGGGGAAATGTCACGGGCAACAAGGACACGCCGACCGCAGATCTCCGGTTCCACCGTAGCGAGACGATCCGTGTCGAAGTGCCATCGGCGTCGAGCGATGCGGGGACCGCGCGGTTGCTCGATCGCACGGGCAAGCCGCTCGCCGTGCCGGTGACGGCGGCGGTTCGTGACGACCGCGACGGCTCGCGCTGGCGCACGGCGCAGCTCGCGCTCGCGCCGTTGGCGCCCGGAGAATACATCATCGAGATCGCGCACGAAGGACAGCGTGCGCTCGCCGCCTTCAAGGTCGTGCCGTGAGATCACCACGCTCGACGCTGAGACCGCGGAGACCTTTCTTAACAACTAGACATGTCGACACGTTGATATCCGCGGTCGCGAGTGCGAGTCGACCCGGCGCGGCCCTCAGAGAGAGCTGGACCTCTCGGTCAGGGTCGCTTGACGCGGACATGAAGAAGTGCTGAGTGAAACGGCGCAAGGCGAAGAAGAGCTGGCGCGGTCGATGGCGCTTCCACAGCCGACGACGGCCGAGCACCTGGCACACGAAAGGGATCTGCTCAACCGGTTAAGGGCTTGGTATATCGCGCCTGGTCGTCAGCACGATCTCTTGAAGAGCGAGAACGAGGCATTCCAAGCGGTGATCCGCTTGCTTGAGCAGCGGACGAAGATGCCGAACCAATAGGGCGGAAGGAGGGCGTGTCGACGAGCCGGCAGATTCTGGCGGATGAGCGCCGTTGGCACGTTCCCATGCGACAAGCGACCGCGGCGACATCCGCGTGCGGCGTGTTCCCGGCTCGTCCGACATCGCCCCGACGAGCAGGGGATCATCCCAGCGGTCGAACATGTTGTGCAGCGAATAGACCGTTGGCGTAATCTCACCATAAACAGGCCGATCGCGCTCGAGCGTCGCCGCTGTCCGGCGCTAGAATGGCCCGTGACGCTGAAGACCGGGAGGAACGATGTCGCGTATATCATTCGTGCCGTTGTTGACCGTCGGTCTGTGCATGGTCGTCGGTTCGGTCACGCTCGTCCACACGCAAGGTCGCGGACAAGGCCGCGGCCAGACGTTCGTCTTGCCTGACGGTCCCGGCAAGGAGATCGTCCAGGCCCAGTGTACAAAGTGTCATGCGCTCGGCCTGATCGCGAACGCCGGCGGATACACGCACCAAGGGTGGGAAGAACTGTTCGCGACGATGGTTGTGTTGCCAGGTGATCAGAAGGCCGCGGTTGCCGACTATCTGGCCAGGAACTTCCCCGAACAGCCCAGACCGCCGGCCGTCGTCCTGCCCGGCCCCGTGACGGTGGCGATCCGGGAGTGGACCGTGCCGACGCTCGGCTCGCGACCGCATGATCCAGAGCCGGGTCCGGGCGGCACGATCTGGTGGACTGGCATGTTCGCCAACGTGCTGGGGCGGCTCGATCCCAAAACCGGCGCGTTCAAGGAGTATCCGGCCAAAACGCCGGCGTCAGGACCGCACGGGCTGGCGTTTGATACGGGCGGACGTTTGTGGTTCACCGCCAACGCGAAAGGCTACATCGGGAAGCTCGACCCCGCGACGGGCGCGATCACCGAGTACGCGCTCCCCGCCGATGTCCGCGACCCGCACACGCCGCTGTTCGCACAGAGCGGAATGCTCTTCTTCACGGCGCAGAATGCCAACTACGTGGGCCGTCTCAATCCCACGACCGGTGAGATCAAGGTCGCGAAGACGCCGACGGACCGCGCCAATCCGTACGGCATGGTGATGACCTCCAAGGGGATTCCGTTCGTCTGCGATTTCGGCACCAACAAGATCATCCGCATCGATCCCGACACGCTCGTCATGAAGGAATACCAGCTGCCCCATCCCGAAAGCCGGCCGCGGCGGATCGCGATCAGCCCGGACGACATCATCTGGTACGCAGATTACTCCCGCGGCTATCTTGGCCGGCTCGATCCGACGACGGGCGCTGTGATGGACTGGCCGTCGCCGAGCGGGCCGACGTCACAGCCCTATGGCATCACGTATCTGAACGGCGCGATTTGGTACGTCGAGTCGGCGATCAAACCGAATGTCCTCGTGCGGTTCGACATCCCGACGCAGAAGTTTCAGAGTTGGATCATTCCAGGTGGTGGCGGAGTCGTGCGTAACATCAAGGCCACGAGCGACGGTCAGATCGTGATGGCCGAAAGCGGCGTCAATAAGATCGCGTTAGTCACGGTGACAAGTGTCGGCCCGCGGCAATAGGAATTGACCGTTCTGTTCGTGAAGGATCATACCGACGACGATCGGTGTCTTCGTCAGATCGGAGGCCCAGTTAGAGCGCGCCAGCAGTGCCGCGAAAGTCGCACACTTGCCCTTCACCTTACTCGACGCTCAGTGGAGACAAACAGCGGTCGCGTCTCACTCAGCACCATGCACGTGGCGAAGGGACTGGAGTGCAGGGCCGTAGCTGTCATCGCCTGCGACGATGAAATCATCCCGCTGCAGGAGCGGATCGAAACCGTCGGCGATGATGCCGATCTACTGGAAGTGTACGAGACCGAGCGACACCTGCTCTACGTGGCCTGCACGCGTGCCCGAGACCATTTGCTCGTCAGCGGCGTGGAGTCCGTCTCTGAGTTTCTCGACGACATCGCCGGCACCACCTCGTACTAAGCCCAGTCCTGGCGCCGAACGACGTTTCTATTGGAGCAATCCGACAATTTCCTCAATCGACCAGACGTGATCTGTGATGCCCGTTCACCGCGCTACTCGAGACCACCAGAAATACACCACGCAGAACCAGCCGAAGATCCCGTGGATCACAGCCCAGAGGATCGAGTGCCACTTCGACCACGAGATCGTGATGGCCAGCGCACTGCCGAAGCTGATGCCGGTTGAGGCGACGGTGTTTCTGGTGCTCATGTGCCGCACACACGTCGGTCGGCCGACCTAACGGAACGCGAATATGCGAGCCTGTTGCACAAGTGTGCGTGGGGCCACGAGCCCGGACCACATGTCATATCTACGTATCGACATACGTTGATATTATTACCAGACGCCCTGGCGTTGAAATCAGGCGTGTCGCCTCGGATACGATTTCCAGCCGCCGTCGCACGCGCCGATGTCTCGTGCAGGAACTTTGACGTCGCCGAGAGACGACCGGCGATGGCGTTCGTCGGCTCTTGCGACAATCAACGTCAGTCGCCACTGACAAACGTTGGCCGACTCGGTCGCCATCGGCGGACGCCGTGTTCCGTCAATCTCGACTAAAGCGTTCGTTGCGAATCGATTAGGGTCAGAACGATGTACGGCCCACCTGCTGGCACCGGCGTTGCTCTGTTGGCTGCGGGGACGGCTTCGGCAACACGGCCCCGCCGGTGTCATCCAGGAGACAGAATGAAGATTCGGAGCGCCAGAGGTTTCACGCTCATCGAACTGCTGATCGTCGTGGCGATCATCGGGATCATCGCCGCGATCGCTGTGCCCGGCCTGCTCCGTGCGCGGATGGCTGGCAACGAGGCCTCGGCCATCGGCTCGTTACGCGCCATCAACAGCGGCGAGGCCAGCTACTCGTCGAGCTGCGCGGCGGGCAACTACGCGGGATCGCTGCAAGACCTGGTGAAGGTGCCGACCAGCGGTGGCCAAGGCTTTATCAGCCCGGACCTCAGGACCAACGGCGTGACCAAGAGCGGCTACAACGTGCAGGTCCAGACCCAGACCGGCGCGGTGGCGCTGGTGGCGCCGCCCGCCACGTGCAACGCGACGGTACCGATTGCCGCATTCTGGGCGAAGGCGGACCCGGTGACGCTGAACGGCACCGGCACGCGCTTCTTCGCGACCGACACCCGCGGCACGATTTTCCAGGACCTGGTCGCGACCATCGCGAATCCGATTCCCGCCGCCGAGCTGCCGATTCAGTAAACACGACTCCTCTGACGACCGACGCCGCATCGGCGCCCGACCGTTTCGTCCCGGGGGAAGCGCATGATTCCTGCTATTGGCGTCCTCGTGGCGGCGTGCGTGTTCACCAGGATGTCGGGCCTGCTTTTTCGATCGAAGGAGAGCGAGAGCGGATGGCGCTTTGGGGGACAGGTTCTGACGCGGATGTTCGCGGGAATGACAATGCCGGTTGCGGTGTTCGTGGCGATCGATCTGCTTCTCTGCGGCGCAACCGGCGTCACACTTCCCGAGTTGACACGGTGAGTTGTACGCGCTGCAGCGGGATCGGTTGGGTCTGCGAAGAACACCCCGACAAGCCGATTGAGCATCGGATCGCGAGCGACATTTTCTGCAGCTATGCCGGGGCGCCGTGTCCTGACTGCAACCCCGCTGAGCCACCGCGGCTGCCCGAAGGGTGGCAGTCGATCGCGAAGGTCGCGCCGTTTCCACTGCCGGCCAATTGTCCGCTGTGCGGCGCGCGCATGGCGCCGGCTGGCATCACCGGCGGACTGACGTACAAGTTCACGTGTTCGCGTCATGGCCTGCTGATTCTCACGCCGGATGGCCTGATTCGGCGGCACCCTTCGTAAGGCGAACGAGATGGGCGACGACCTGATAGACGACTTCTACGACGAGGATATTCGGCAACTTGCGGCGCGAGCTGTTGAACTATTCGAGGAAGCCGCTCAGTCGATCGGCGCGGGCTTCGAGTCGTGACGGCAGCGAACGCGCGACTGAGCCGCGTGCTTCGCGATCAACCGTATCTCCTGCCGCCGCCGTCATCCTCGCCGCGATAGCGCACGCCTCTCGGTCGCCGCGACTCGCTAGGGTTGCCGCGGGTGCAGTTCGCAGCACCAGCCCGACAGCGCCGCAGCGCGCACAGGCAGGCGTCATCGGCCGTCCGGGCATGGGCTGTCGTCTTGGACGAACGGACATCGCTTGTCGCCGTACGAGCAGTACACGCAACAGTCCCTCGCCTTGGGTTTCAGCAATGCGCCGCACCCGCGACAATCAAAAAAGTAGACGCACCGGTCGGTCGGCATCCGCTCGTGGGCCTGATGGCCACATTGAGGACAGGTGATGGTGACCTCGAGTTCAGCCACGTGCCGATCCTACGCTGACTGGCTGAGAGAACCCCGGCGATCAGCCCGTGGAGATAAATCGCCGAACGAACCGGCGACGCGACATCGACCCGGCGGGGCTCACAGCCCAGCGCGAGTCGGCGTGTGCCTATTGGGACATGCGGTTGTATTCGCCGCTGTGTCGGTTGATTGCCAGCGCAGCTCTTGTTCTGTGTGGGGAATGTAGCCAGACGCTCTCTTGCGGCCTTGACCCGAGCGCGCTCAGCTTCAGCGCTGCGGCCCCCGCCAACTGAGGCCGTGCCAGGCGGCCACGCTCGAAGTCCTGGAACGGTTGCGAGGCGACGCGAGGTCCGGCGGGCGACCGCGACGTTCACGTCATCAAGGTGAGCAGAAACAGGCCCGCGCCTGCGAGGCCGAGAATCCCCGACCCCAGCCAGACGAGACGTTGCCGCGTTAATGCGGCTACTGCTCCCAGCGCGATGCCCACCTGAAGGACGGCGACGCTGGTCGCAAAGCGATGGTGACGGGCCAGCAGGTGATCGGCG
>DASXIR010000329.1:0-5862 GCA_036497895.1 Vicinamibacterales bacterium
GGCGGCGTTCGAGATGGACGAGATCCTGTACGAGCTGCGCGATCACAGCATCGGCCTCAACTGCGGTCGCTGGGATTACATCTTCAGCTCGATCAAGACGCTGCGGAACGATCCCGCGTTCGTCATGCCGGACCGCGGGCAGGTGACGATGGAAGCGCCGTTTCTCAAGGCGTACACTCAGCTGCTGATCAAGACCTGTCATCGCCGCGGCGCGCACGCCATGGGCGGCATGGCGGCGCAGATCCCGATCAAGGACGATCCCGACGCCAACGCTAACGCGATGGACAAGGTCCGCGCCGACAAGCTGCGCGAAGTGCGCGAGGGTCACGACGGCACGTGGGTGGCCCACCCGGCGCTGGTTCCGATTGCGAAAGAGGTCTTCGATCAAGGCATGCCGGCGCCGAATCAAGTCACCCGTCAGCGAGACGATATCGTCGCCAACGCCGCCGTCCTGGTCGAAGCGCCGACGGGCACTCGGACCGAGGGCGGCCTGCGCCACAACATCCGCGTCGGAATTCAGTATCTCGAAGCGTGGCTCGGGGGCCAGGGCGCTGTCCCCATCTACAACCTGATGGAAGACGCCGCCACGGCGGAGATTTCGCGAACCCAGATCTGGCAATGGATCAAACACAAGGCAACGCTTGATGATGGCCGTACCGTGACGAAGGCACTGGTCGAACAGTGCATCGGCGAGGAATACGCGCGCGTCCGCGACGAGGTCGGCGCGGCGCGTTTCGACAGCGGCCGTTTTCCCGAGGCGCGCCTTCTTTTCGAGCAGGTTGCGACCTCCGACCAGCTCCAGGAATTTCTGACCGTCCCCGCATACGCGCTTCTGGTGCAGACATCATGAGTACTTCGGAATCGATTCCGACGACGTTGCTCGACATTCTCGCGGAGGGACCCGGTGATCGGCCCGCGGTAATTCTTCCCGATCCGCACATCAGCGTCACTTACGACTCGTTGTTCAAACAGGTACTCGCCGTGGCCGAGCAGCTTTCGGCCGCCGGCGTGGGACGTGGCGATCGCGTTGCGACGTCGCTGACCAACGGCCTTCCGGCGATCGTGTCGTTCCTGGCGGCGTCAGTTGCCGGAACCGCCGCGCCGCTGAACCCCGCATACAAGGAGGACGAATTCAAGTTCTTCCTCGAGGACACGGCCGCGAAGGTGCTGCTGCTTCCACCGGATGGCGCAGACGAGGCTCGCCGGGCCGCCGGCGATCGCGTTCCGATTCTCACCCTCGACATGGATTCGGCCGGGGTGGTCAGTTTGAGTGGCGTGACTGGACGCCAGGCTTGTCCGCCTCCGACGATCGACGATATCGCGCTGGTGCTGCACACGAGCGGCAGCACGGGACGACCCAAGCGCGTGCCGCTGGCGCACAAGAACCTGAGCATCTCGGCGCAGAACATCGCGCGCTGGTACGGCCTGACGATGGACGATGTGTCCATGTGCGTGATGCCGTTGTTCCACGTGCATGGACTGGTGGCGTCGACGCTGGCGACCTTCTCGTCCGGCGGAACCGTCGTGGTTCCGGCGAAGTTCAGCCCGCTGTCGTTCTGGCGTGTCGCACGCGATCACGAAGTCACCTGGTACTCGGCGGTGCCGACGCTGCATCAACTGCTGCTCGCGCGCGCTGGTGATCCGGGTGACGGATCGAAACGCCCCGCCGGCGCGGAGCGCCTTCGCTTCATTCGATCCTGCAGTGCGTCGCTGCCGCCCGCGGTCATGCAGTCACTCGAACAGGCGTTCGGCGCACCTGTGCTCGAGGCCTATGGCATGACCGAAGCCGCGCATCAGATGGCCTCCAATCCGCTGCCGCCGGCCGAACGGCGCGGCGGGTCGGTCGGTCTCGGCACCGACGTCAAGATCAGCATCATGGACAAGGCCGGCAACCACCTGCCGGTCGGTGAGGCCGGCGAAGTCGTAATCAAGGGGCCGAATGTCATCACCGGCTACGAGAACAACCCCGAGGCGAATGCGTCGTCGTTCGTGGACGGCTGGTTCCGGACCGGTGATCAGGGTGTGCTGGACGACAAGGGATATCTGACGCTGGTCGCGCGCATCAAGGAACTGATCAATCGCGGCGGCGAAAAAATTTCGCCGCGCGAAATCGACGAAGTGCTGCTCTCACATCCGGCGGTGGCGGAGGCGGTCTGCTTCGGCGTGCCGCACGCGACCTGGGGCGAAGAGGTTGCGGCTGTCGTCGTGCTGAAGCATCCAGTGAGCGAGGCCGACCTGCTCGGCTATTGCAAGGAGCGGCTGGCCGACTACAAACGGCCGAAGCAGATTCACATCACCGACACAATCCCGCGCACCGCGACCGGCAAGATTCAGCGCGGCGCGATGGCCAGGGCCTACTCGAACGCATCGTGAGAATCGCCATCGCCGGCGCCGGCGCCATCGGCGGCTACATCGGAGCGCGGCTGACGCGCGCCGGATCGGACGTCGTATTGTTCGCGCGCGGCCCACACCTTCGCGCCATGCAGGAAAGCGGACTCCGCGTCATCAGTCCCGACGGTGACTTCGAGGTGCGGCCGCAGGTCACCGGCGACCTCGCGAGCATCGGCGCGGTCGATGTCGTATTCCTCGGCGTCAAGGCGCACGGACTCACCAGCCTGGCGCCGCTGCTGCGCCCGTTGTTCGGACCGGACACGGTCGTCGTCAGCACCCAGAACGGGATCCCGTGGTGGTACTTTCAGAATCTCGGCGGCGAGTTCGATGAGTTGCGACTCGAATGCGTCGATCCCGGCGGTGTGATTGCCGCGGCGATCGAACCGCGGCGCGTGCTCGGGTCGCTCGCGTATTTTGCCACCGACATCGTCGAACCGGGTGTGATCCGGCACACCGAAGGCAACAAGATCAGCTTCGGCGAGCCGGACGGCACCAAATCGGACCGAGCGCGAGCCATCGCCGAGCCACTGATTGCGGCGGGATTTCGCTGTCCGATCACGCCGCGGTTCCGTCACGAGATCTGGGTCAAGCTGCTCGGCAACGTTGCATTCAATCCGATCAGCGCGCTGACGCGGGGCACCCTCGAAGAGCTTGCGCGCGACCCCCAGGTATCGACCGTGATCCGGGCGCTGATGGCTGAAACCGAAGCGGTAGCGGGGAAGCTCGGCATCGAGCTGCCGATCACCATCGACCAGCGCATGGCGGGCGCCGAGAAAGTCGGCGCGCACAAGACGTCCATGCTGCAGGATTTTGAGGCGGGACGCCCGATGGAGCTCGAGGCCATCGTGGGCGCCGTGGTGGAACTGGGCCAACGGGTCGGCGTCGCGATGCCGGTCACGCGCACGGTCTACGCCTGCGCAAAAATGCTGGACCGGAAAGCAAGGGAGTAGATCAGATGTCGAGTGCCGAGACGCCCGCGCCGGCAACAACAGTCAATCGCTGGTGGCAGTTGATCGCCGGAATCGTCTGCATGGTGATGATCGCCAACCTGCAGTACGGCTGGACCTACTTCGTCGATCCGATCGATGCCCGGTTCCACTGGGGCCGAATCAGCATCCAGGTCGCGTTCACCATCTTCATCGCCACCGAAACGTGGTTGGTGCCAATCGAAGGCTGGTTCGTCGATCGCTTCGGTCCGCGGATTGTCGTCATGCTCGGCGGCATCGTCGTGGCGATCGCGTGGACGATGAATGCGTATGCGACGTCGCTGCCGATGCTGTATGCGGCGGCGGCACTGTCAGGCGTTGGCGCGGGCGCCGTCTATGGCACGTGTGTCGGCAATGCGCTGAAGTGGTTCGGCGACCGTCGCGGCCTCGCGGCGGGCTTGACCGCGGCGGGATACGGTGCCGGCGCAGCGGCAACCGTCGTGCCGATCATCAGCATCATCAAAACCTATGGCTACGACCGCGCGTTCCTGTGGTTCGGCCTCGGTCAGGGCCTCGTGATCCTGGTGTTGTCGCAGTTCCTGAAGATGCCGAAGCCGGGCGAGGCACCGAAAGCCGTGAAACGCGCCAGCCAGGCGGTTCGCGAGTTCCGGCCGATGGAAATGCTGGGAACGCCGCTGTTCTGGATCCTCTACGTGATGTTCGTCGCGGTCGCGGCCAGCGGCCTCGTGGTGACGGCACAGGTTGCGCCGATTGCCCGCGATTACAAGATCGCGAACCTGCCGGTGAACTTTTTCTTCATCGGGTCGACCGTACTCGTAATGGCCGGCATCGTCGATAACATCCTCAACGGTCTGGCCCGGCCGACGTTCGGGTGGGTGTCGGATCACATCGGGCGCGAGAACACGATGGCGATCGTGTTTACGTTCGGCGCCTGCGCCTACTGGGCGCTCGGCACCATCGGCAATACGCCGTGGATGTTCATCGTCACTGCGGGGCTGGTCTACTTCACGTGGGGCGAGATCTACAGCCTGTTCCCCGCGATCTGCACCGACAGCTACGGAGCACAGTATGCGACGACCAATGCCGGGCTGCTCTATACCGCCAAAGGTACAGCGTCGTTTCTGGTCCCGGCGGCGAGCTGGCTGCAGAGCCAGACCGGCAGTTGGCATGCCGTCTTCGTCGTCGCGGCCGTCGCCAATATAGTCGTCGCTGCGACTGCGCTGTTCGTCGTCAAACCGATGCGCGCTTCGGCGCAACGCGCGGCGCTGGCGGCGATGACGATGAATCCAGTCGCCAACGCCGCGAAGTAGATCGAAAACCACTTCACTCACCGCATTCAGGAGCGCATGTCCGACCCCACGACGCTAGCCCGGGAAATCAGCGACGCCTACGCCGCGCGGACGGTCATCCCCGCGCCCTCGTCGCGCGAAGGCGGCATCGATCTGGCGAGCGCCTACGCCGTCGAAGCGGCGATTGCCGACAGCCGGCGCGCCAGCGGCCGCCGGACGGTGGGCTGGAAGGTCGGATACGCCAACAAGGCGATGTGGCGCGCGCTCAAGCTCGAGACGCTGGTGTGGGCGCACATGTACGACGACACCGTCCGATACGCCGACTGGAACGACGGCACGCTCTCGACGGCGGCGATGTTCGCGCCGAAGATTGAACCCGAGATCGTCTTCTGCCTGTCGAAGCCGCCGGCGTCGAACGATCCGGTTGCCGTGCTCGAGGCCACTGAATGGATCGCACTCGGCTTCGAGATCATCGACTGCGTGTTCCCCGACTGGAAGTTTCAACCGGCGGATTTTGTCGCCGCGCGAGGCCTTCACGCCGCGCTCATTGTCGGCGAGCCGGTTTACATCGAGCCTGAAAACATCGAGAAGCTGGTCGGCGAACTCGCGGATTTTACGGTGCGCCTGCTGAAGAACAACGAGCTGGTAGAGGAAGGCGCGGGAAAAAACGCCCTCAAGAGCCCGGCGCAGTGTGTCGGCGAATTGAGTGAAGCGTTGAAGCGTCGCGGTGGCGAAACGCTCCAGGCCGGCGACATCATCAGCACCGGAACGTTGACCACGTCGCTTCCGATCACCGCCGGGGAGACGTGGATCGCATCGCTGTCCGGGCTGCCGCCATCAGCGCTGACGCTGCACGTCAATCAGATGTAGGAACACGTCTCCTTGGCGGCACATCAGGCGCCTCTGGAATTGCCGCGCCGTCGTGTCTTGGCTCGGATGCCCCAAAATGGACTCCCGCCGCGTCGCTCATCACCGCCTGACCGTGGCCGAACGTGCCCGTCCTCGGCGGGACGGCGGTCACCTCGTGTCCCATCGCGGCGAGTTGGCCGCGCACGCCTTCCGGTACCAATGCCTCGATGCTGACATCAGCTCCCGCAAACGTGGCTTTGGTAAACCGACCCGCCTCGAGTGCATGCTGAATGTCCATGCCGTAGTCGACGATGTTCGCGACGAATTGCGCGTGGGCCTGGGCTTGATTGAAGGCGCCCATGATCCCGAAGCCGATTTTGGTGCCG
>DASXIR010000330.1:0-13307 GCA_036497895.1 Vicinamibacterales bacterium
CGGCCGGTGACAGACGCGGTGACACCTGGGGTGACACCGCCGCGCAGGCCGTCGTTCGAGACATGGTGCGACGCGTCGCCTCACGACGCGGCCCATACGGTGCCGAACAGGTCGTAGAACGTACCGATCTGACGCAGAGCGCGAGCTCAAACGGCCGCAGCTGAAAGGTGTGGCCCCGAAGGTCAACCCGTCGACGCTGGCCAGCCGCGAGACGTTCGAGACGATCATTGGAGCCTGTTCTGATGCGGCGACGGTTTCTGTATGTCTGACACCGACCGGCGAGGGATGCACGGTGTCGCGCAATGAACGCGTGGAAATATACGCGGCGCTCCGCTGCCCGTCTGTGTCGCGTGGCACATGGTGCCGCCCGGAACGCGACGACGCCCTCCGTCGGTGGGCGACGAAACGGCTGGGCACAAGCTAGCGTGGTCGACGAATGTCGGTGGTCGCGGCTGAGGCCATACCGGTGCAATTTCGAAACGTGCGGTGGCCCATCAATCTCGTTTGCAGCGCGGCCATTGAAGGGTCGTCTCCGACAACGCCGGCGAGCCAGCGATTTGTGCTGGCGCGAAGCGACGCGGCCGGTGAACGCCGCGGTGTGATCGCCCATGAGGGCGACGGTGTGTCGATGGACGAAGCCTTCTCGCGACGAGAAGGAGCACGACCGGGACGAGCTTTGGCGCAGATCGGTTCGCGAACGAGCCAAGGTCGCTGCCGCCGTCACAGACTCTCGGGAGTGGGTCTCGTCATGCGCGCGGCAAGGTCCGAGTGGCCGCGACGCTCTTGCCATTGACGCGGCTGGATAGGTTATCTGAAAGGCAGGGACGGAGTCTTTCGGCGCTTCTTTGCCGCCACAACTCCTTCTATCGCTTCGGGATCGTTCCCTCTTTGATCACCCGGTTCTCCGGAAACGACGGCTTCGGCGGAGGCGGCGTGGGCACTTGCGCTGGTTGGGCCATGTTGAGTTCCTTTCCCAAGTCGCCAAAGTTTTCGATCCGGATCGTCGGGATCTTCTTCGGGTTCTGCATCGTGTCGCCGATGTAGATTAGGCCGGTCACGATGCTCATTGCGAGCAGAACGAACAGCCAAACGCGCGCGAGAAACAGAAACCCGGTCCGGCGGTCGTTGTTCGCAGCATTCCGATCAGCTGCTTTGATTGTACGGCCTTCCAGTTCGTCCCCTGAGTGAATCCGTCAGCTTATCCTTATGGGCAAGCTCGGCGTCGTAGCGGTTCAGGAGGAAATCGAAATCGAGCGGTTGCATAAGGCGCCATTGCAATCATCAGCGCAGAGTGTGCGCGGCTTAGCGGCGGAACGGTAGAACCGTCATTGGCACTGAGTCACGACCATCAAGAACGCCGGCCAGTTCGGTGGCCCATGCATCAATAGCCTGGCGTGTCTCGGCCGCGTAAGCATGCTTGATGTAGTGTCGCGCGGTCACGGTATAACGCGCGTGATTCAATGCGCGTCCGACCACCTCTTCACTAAAGCCCTGTGCGGCGAGCCGCGTGCTGACCGTGCGACGAAGATCCTTCCACGTGTACGCGCCGCCGTGGACGCTGGAGAGTGCGCGATGATCATCTGTCCACGCCGTCAGGCCTGGGAAGACGCGCGGCTCGTCCGCTGGGACTTCGTCCCGTCGCCGTTCCAGGATCGCCGCGGCGGCTGACGACAACGGCACGGAGTGAGGGCGACGATTCTTCGTTCGCGAACCGGCCAAGTCCCAGGTCTTCGCCTTGAGGTCGACCTCGGACCAGAGCATGCCCATGACCTCCGCGCCGCGCTGTCCGAGAAGCAGCCGCAGGCGCACAGCGTCCGCGGCACGACCTGGGTGGGCATCGAGGCCAGCCCACAACGCACGTAGTTCATCATTCGTCAGTATTCGATCTGACGGTTGTTCCCGGAAGCGCTTGATCATTCGAGCGGCTGGGTGCGCGTCCACGAGCGAACGATCCAACGCGACGGTGAACAGCCTGGAGATGACAGCCTGAATCCGATTTACACCGATGGTAAGGCCCTTAGCGACGAGCGTATCCAGCAGTTCATGCACGTGGACTCGCGTGATGTCACGAAGGGGCATCGCACCCCACGCTGGAATCAAATACTTCTTCGTCTTGGCGACATCATCCTGCCAGGTTTTCTTTCGTCCCTTGGCGAACGCTTCATAAACCTTGGCAAGGTCTTCGAATCGGAAGATGACTTCGGGACGAGGCGGCGGCATTTCGGCCGCCTTTCGCGCAGTTCGACGCTCCTCCGCCGGATCTCTCTTTCCAACTTCCACCGCGTGGCGTTGGTCGAGCGCGAGTCCGCGTGCGTCGGCGAGAGTGACCGATGGGTACGAGCCCAACGTCAACCATTGTGGTCTGCCGGAGGAACGGTACACGAAGGCCCAAGTCTTCCCGCCGTTCGGCGTCACTCGGAGGGCAAGTCCTCGCGTCTTCGAATCGAAGTACACGGTCCGAGTGGCCGGTCGGAGGCTGGCGATCGTTCGGTCGGTGAGCTTGACTCGGGCCATCGACAAGATGACGTTAGCCCAACGTTAGCCCGAAAATCAAGCTAGTAGCCAACGACCGACCAAAACTTCAAAAATGCTAGTAATTAGTGCCGGGGGCGGGAATCGAACCCGCACGCTGCTTGCGCAACCCAGGATTTTAAGTCCTGTGCGTCTGCCAGTTCCGCCACCCCGGCATGTGATCGCGGCCCATTATCGTCCCACAATTAGCATTTGTTGGCGACGACGCCTGGCGGCGAGGTTCGGAGAACGCGCGAGGGACCTTATTCGGCGAGCTTGGGAAGATGGAACGGAGGTCAGCCTTCGGCCTTCGAGGCTCGATCGGGCGGGATAGCTTGCGCTATCCCGCCCGCAACACACCCTACGGCAGCTGCAACGACCAGGCGCTGCGACCATGCGTAGCCGCATAGAGCACGCGCTGGGACGATTTATGATCCGACGAAGCGACGATCGTCAGCCCCGCCACTTCCACATTTGGCAGACCAGCTCCCGCGACCGACCAGGTCGTGGTGCCGCTGGGAAGTTTCATCACGCCGAAGTCAGACGAAGCATACAGATCCCCAGTCGCGTCGTCACGGACCAGCCCGGTGATCGGGAAATCGGGCAGGTTGTAGCTTCGATCGGTGAATGTCGCCGCTCCCGATCCAGTCCAGTTCACTTCGAAGACATGCCCTGGCTGTGCGGGGGTGTTGGCGTTGTAACCCGAGTACGAGATCCACGAATGGTGCGCATTAGCCGGATCCACGTAGATCGAGCTGATGTAGCGGTTCGGCGTATTCGCATGTGTCGGATTGGGATCGACGCGCTGAAACGTCACGGAACCTGCCGGCCCGTTGGTGTTGTCGGAGACGAACACACGTCCGGCGCCCGTTGCCACCCACATTGAAGCGACGTTGCTCGCCGTACGCTGAATCCACGCGAGCGCGCTGCCGCGGCGATCCGCGCCGTAGTGGATGGCGAACGTGTCGGTCAGGTCGGTCGCGCCGGCCGGACCGATTGGAACAAAGTCACCGCAGCCCGGTTGCGCCGCCGACGTCGTGAACTCCGGGCAGTTCGCTTCGAGCAACGCCTGATCGCCGCCCCAGTCCTGCGTGCGCCAGACGCTGAACGAACCCTGGAAGATCGTCCCGCCGTTGGCGGGATGCGGATCGGCGACAACCGGCGGATAGAAGAAGGAGCCTTCCGGGCTGGTGATGATCGGCGCCGAGATGATCACCCACTTGGTGGGATCGCCGCCGTGGAAGTTCGCGTCGTTGGCCTGGCCGGTGAACGTGTTGAAGCGCAGCGCATCGCTGGCCGAGCTGAAACCCGACTGCCCGCCGTCTCCATACATGATCTGATTCCAGGTCGCGTTCGCCGCGTTGTTGCCGCCGTTCTGCCAGGTGCCGTTATCCTGCGTCCCGCCCTGAATCAGATTGTTGGGATGCTGCGGGCTCACCGACAGGCTCTGGAACTGCAACGTAGAGAAACCGCGGTTGATATTGTTCGCCAGCGCGTTCGGCACACGCGAGAGCAGACTCTTGCAGAACGCGTTGTCCGCCGCGTTCAGGCCGCGCGTGTCGCACTTCGCCGAGTCGTTGGCAAAATTTCCGTCGGAGCTGACGATGCCGCCGTCCGAGCCTTCCCAATAGAGGTACGGGTCGCCCGGCAAGGTGACGATGGCGTGCTGGTCGGGATGCGTGAACTCGGCGTGTGTAAGGTCGCCGTCCTGTGTCAGATCGCTCCAATTCGCGCCGGCATTGGTGGAGAGCAGGACTGCGCGTCCGTTCGAGACGCCGCCGAGTTGTCCGTAAGCAAACGAGCCGAGCAGATACACGACGTCGGGGAAACCCGCGGGCGTGTAGACCACGTTGTCGTACCAGCACTGGCTGGTGCAGTAGTCGTCTACCTGCGCTCCGCCGAACGAGGTGAACGTTGCCGCCGTATCGGCGTTATCACTGCGCCAGAAGTTCGCATGATGGCCCGCGCCGCCTCCCTGCCCTTCGCCGACGTACATCCGGGTTGCGCCAGACGCCAGCGTCGTGATCGCGAACTCGCTCCTGTCGGTTGCGGACGCAGCAGCCGTGGGATCCTTGGGCGTGAAGATCTGCGTGAAGCTGACGCCGTTGTTCGTCGAGCGCCAGATGCCGTTCTGGAACGCGTTGACGTAGATGATCCCGGCATGTGTCGGATCCACTCGCACGGTCGTCGACCCGCGGACGGGGGCCGGAGACGGCCAGATGAGCGTGAACGTCGCGCCCGATTGACGCCATAGCCCGCGAGTGGCCAGTAGATGATCGGTGGAACCGCTCGACAACGATCCGCCGAGGACCGAGCTGATGCCGCGAACGCCGCTGCCGATCGGCACGAGCAGATTGCCGGCGCCGTCGAAGGCCATCTGACCGATCGATCGCTGGAAGAACACGTCGCTGCCGGGGACCAGGACCCATGAATCGCCGCCGTCGGTCGTCTTGTAGATGCCGACTCCGGCCTCCGAATCGGCCGACGCGTTCTCCTCACCGGTCGCGGCATACAGAGTGTCGCCGCTTGGGTCGCTGGGATCGAGCAACAGCGATCCGATCGCGTTGGTCCCGAAACTGCCTGAAATAAATTCCCACTTCTGCGACGGATTGGTGTGAAGTGCCTTCGACGTTCTCCAGACGCCGCCGCCTGCTGCCGCGACATACAGTCGGCAGTTGCCTTCGCCGCAGTTCGGCGCCAGCGCCATTGCTGTGACGCGCCCGGCGGTGGTATAAGGCGCCGCGTCGCCGAGGGCATTCAGGACACCGGGGACCGACGCGATGCTCGGGCCCACCAACTGCCAGGTGCCCGCGGAGTGCGCCTTCCCGTTGAGTGAGGCCCACCCGTTCCACGCCGCGACCGTCGCGTCCGGCGACACATCGTCACTGGGGTAGGCGCGTTTCAGAAATTCCTCGACGGCGGGCGTGTACAGTCCGCGCGAGTCGTGCGTGCCGAAGAGCGCTCTCTTGCTCCCCATCGCCGCCGTAGCGGACGGGTTCCCGCGCTTCCAGGCAAACCCTTTCGCGGCCGGGGTAGCGCGCCGCGTCGAATTCGTGACGGCTACGCAGGCCCACACGCCGGCGGCAAGGAGAAGGCCGGCGACAGCGGCCCGCAAACGAGGATGTGACCGATCGGAACGAAACCAGAGGTTGGATTTCACAGCGTCCCCTTTCAAGTGAGGTTTCATCTGAGGTTCAGCGATGATTCGAAGCTAGGCGGGCCGGAGAGTACTACTATTGGTCTCTTGGATCGATCACTAGTTTTCAGGAGCAGTACGCTGATCGCGAGTCGGTTTTCAACCACCAGGTGGTTGCAGAAAGCACTGGTCGGCGAATACTTAACAAAGTCGAGTATCAACGGATCACTCGAGCCGGAGTCACACGGCTCGGATGATCCGCTAGCGACAATCGATTTCCGGCCTATTTCTTGTCGTGCTGTTCCGACACCTGGACGAACACGTTGCCCAACCGATCAGGTGGCGCCGGAGGATTGGTCGCGACCGCACGATAAGTGAACGTGCTGCCAACCTTCACCGACTTGAACTTGCCGGTCCCTCCCGTCACCACATACGTGCCGGACAGCGGTCCGCCGCTGCCACGGAAATCGGCGCCCGGTATGCCCAGGTGGAACGTTCCGGTACCGTTGTTGTCGAAGAAAATCTGATCGCCGTCGATATCGGTGATCGTCACCTTGTTCTGAAACGCAATCGGCAGCGCGTCGCCAACCGGTGCTCCCGTCGGAATGAACTGGAATTCCACCAGCGTCGTGCCGTTGATGTCGCCGGTCGCGGTGCCGATTTGATAGCCCTGTCCAGTCCCCAGGTCGAACGCCTGCACGGCATCCTGCTGCGTGAACAAGAGTTTGTCGTGCCCGTCGGCGCGAGCACTGCTGACCGAGGCCCCTAGAGACAGCGCGACGGCGACAACGCCAATCGTCACGCGGCGGCGAAGAGAAGCGAACGCGTTCATGTCAACCTCCTGAGATGCCGGGCCGGGGACGGCCACGGTCAAGGCGAGACACACTATGCACGCGGCCATGCGGCCGGTGCAAGTACTGTTCAGTTTATTTTGGCTGCTCCCTCGTTCAGAGCGCTTCCCACGACACGCCCGCGTCGGTCAGCACCCGCCGGACTTTCGCCTGACCGCTACTGACCTGCCTGCTGCGCGCGTAGGCCACGAGCCGGTCGATTACGTCTGCCGGCTCCGATCGCGAAGCAATTCGGGCCGTCAGGGCGATTACAAAATCGGGATCGGAGAGCAGGCGACGAACGAGGTCGGCGAACGCGTCTGCCATCAATGGACCGTAAGTGACGTCGGCGGCTCCGGCGACGCGAGCACCCGCGTAATCATCGCTTCCAGCCGCGCCTTGTCGATGTCGAATGGCCCCGCCACTGCCGCGCCAAGGGTGATCTCGATGGCAATCACCACACCGCCGTCTTCGAACGGGTTGACGATCCAGCTGAGACCCCTGAGCGCCACGGCGCGATCTTCCTCGCCCGGACGCTTCACCCGATCCATCGCCCGCAGCATCTGCTCGAGCACCAGCCGCACGTCGGCGTCGGTCCATGCCTGCGGCGCGTGCGGCAACTCGTCGAGCGCCACGGTGGTGGCGTCGTTCTCCCCCTTCAGCAGCACATCAACGGACATCGTCATGCGGATTCCTCAGGACACTCTGCAGTGCGTCAATCGACGTGACTGGTTGAAGACAGGTGAAGTCGCGGCACACGTAGGCGGCTGCGAGGCCGTCAACTGGCTTCATGCCCGCGATGAATGGCAATCGTCCACTCAGGGCGCTCTGGCGATCGGCGGTGACTCGCAGCTGGATCGCGAATGGCCGGTATTCGAGCGCCAGCGCGCGGCGCAGCTCCTGATCGCCCGCCTGACCATCGACGAGGACCACCTGCTGGAGTCCAGCGATGGAGGTCGAGAGCGCCGCCGCCATCATCGGGACGCCGCGGCCCATCTGCTCGAGCCGCGGCCCGAACAGCCGCAGCGTCCGCTCGATGCGATCGTTCCACGCCGGCTCGTGGACCAGGTGTGACAGCGTCAACAGATTCATCACCGACACGGAGCTCGCGGTCGGCTCCGCTCCGTCGTAATCCTCTTTCATCCGGATCAACACGCTCGGATCGCGCCCGGTCGTGCTGAACCAGCCGCCGGCCGCCTCGTCCCAGAACAACTCGTCCTGGCGGCGCTGGAGGGTGATGGCCCACTCGAGCCACGCCGGATCGGCATCAGCTTGAAACAACTCGAGGAGTCCGGAGACGAGATAGGCGTAGTCCTCGGCGTAGCCTTCGATTTCAGCGGCGCCAGCGCGATAACGGCGCAGCAGCGTTTTCGAATCGGCATTCCACATCGATGCACGGATGAATCCAGCCGATCTGCGGGCAGAGTCCAGATACGGCTGCGCCACGCTGACGCCATCGTCGCCAAGTCCGGACAGGAGGCGCGCCACCCGAGCGCACGCGGCGATCATCAGGCCGTTCCAAGCGGTCAGGATTTTGTCGTCGCGCTGCGGTCGAGGCCGGCCAAGACGGGCATCGAACATCTGCAGTCGCGTGCGGTTCAGGATGTCAACGACGTCGGCGACCGGTTTCCCGGTCTGTGCGGCGATGTCATCGATCGAGCGCGCGATGTAGAGCAGATTCTTGCCGGTGAATTCCTGTTGCGGATCCTGCGGCGCGTTGCCGCCGGGCTCGACGCCAAATCGAATCTTGACCACCCCGGCATCGGCGCCAAGCAACTCATCCAGTTCGCCGGCGCGCCACAGGTAATACGCGCCCTCCATTTTTCTCGCCTCAGGCGTTTCAGGCGGCACGCTGTCGGCGTCCTCGGCGGAGAAAAACCCGCCGCCGGCGTCGGTCATCTCGCGGAGCACATACTGGACCGTGTCTTCGGCGACCTCGGAATAGAAGCGATCGCCCGACACCTGCGCCGCTTCCGCCAGCGCCAGGACGATTTGCGCCTGGTCGTAGAGCATTTTTTCGAAATGCGGCACGCGCCACTCGGCGTCCACCGAATAGCGGTGGAATCCGCCGCCGATGTGATCGCGCATCCCGCCAAGGGCCATCGCGCGCAGCGTGCGCAGCACCATCTCACGCGCGTCTACATCACCGGTCCTCGCGTGTTCGCGAAGCAAAAACAACAGTTCTGACGGCCTTGGGAACTTTGGCGCTTCACCGAATCCGCCGAGGCGAGGACTGAAGGCGTCGCGGAACTGCTTCACTGTCCGCTCGAGCGCGTCAGTCCCGGGGACCGAGGCCGAGGGCGCTGCCGGTTCGATGGTTCGCAGCCGCGAGGTCAACGCCTCGGCCGAGTCCACGACCTTGGTGCGCTCCGCCTTCCAGACGCGCGCGATCTCCTGCAGGATATCGACGAATCCGGGACGTCCCCACTTGGATTCCGGCGGAAAATACGTCCCGCCGTAGAACGGCTTCAGCTCCGGCGTCAGCCATACACTCATCGGCCAACCGCCAGAACCGGTGGTCGCCTGCACGAACGTCATGTAAACGCGATCGACGTCCGGCCGCTCCTCGCGATCGACCTTGATCGAGACGAAATGCTCGTTGAGGACCGCCGCCAGCGAGCCGTTCTCGAACGACTCGTGTTCCATGACGTGGCACCAGTGACAGGTGGAATAGCCGATCGAGAGGAAGATCGGTTTGTCGGACGCGCGGGCGGCAGCAAATGCCTCGTCGCCCCACGGATACCAGTCAACCGGATTCTCCGCGTGCTGCAGAAGGTACGGACTACGCTCACGCGCGAGACGATTCATCCAGTCATTATGACACTTCAGACGCGAGGGCTAGGTGCGGCCGGCACATCCTCAGGTCGTCCACGACGCAGACGCGCGTATGCCGCCGTGAACTCGACGCCGTACAGAAGAATCACGGCCGACACATAGACCCAGGCGAGAAACACGATCACCGCACCGATCGAACCATTGACGCGCGTGAAACGCGACATGTCACGCACGTACCACGAGAACCCTGCGAGCGCCACCTTCCACAACAGACCGGTCACCAACGCGCCGATCCAGACGTCCCGCAATCGTACTTTTGCATTGGGGACGTAATAGAAAATGAAGCCGACGACGACGATCAGGAGGAGTGTAGTGGCGTTGCGGACGGTGAGACTGCGCAGGACGCCCAGTCCGGGAAAGTGATCCAGAACTTCGGCGAACCACCTGGCCCCTACCACCTGCGAGGCGCTGACAAGCAGCAGCGCGACGAGGAGAATCAGCGCCGCCACCCCCAGCATCGCAAACGAAATCAGCTTGTGCTTCCAGAAGCTGCGCTGCTGTTCAACGCGCCAGGCGTAGTTGACGGCGGTACTGATCGCGCCAAATACGCCGAGCGCTCCCCAGACCAGCGCGATTGTCCCGCCGACACCCAGCGTCAGCGCGCCGGCGCCAAACGCGTCGAGCTGCGTGGTGATGAAGCCGAACTGGGTCGGGAAATAACGCAGGACGAACTCGAGAACAGTGTTTCGATCGTGAGCGTCGGCAGTGACGCGACCCAGCAGGGTCAGGGCGAGCAGGAGGAACGGAAACAGCGACAACAACGCGTAGTACGCGATCGATGCTGCGTAGGTGAGGTTGTCGCTGTGAAAAAAGCTGTCGAGTCCGAGCCATGCGGACTTCCCGGTCAGCCGCGCGAAGGCTCGCGCACGCTGACCGAGTCCGCCGGCAGGAGCCCCGTTCACCGAGCCATTATGTCAGGCGCGGGCCGGCCCGCCTCGATCCAGGCATCGCGCACCTCGTTGGCGAGGTACACGGGAAGGCTGGCGCCGAGCCAGATCCTGAGCGCGCTGAACGCGAGCCGGCGCAGTGGTGGCTTGGTCACGATGAGATACGCCGCGGCCACACCTGCGGTCACGACCATGGCGTTCGCCACCGTCCGCGCGGTCGAGTCGGTCACGCCTTAGCTCCGGCGGGCTGCGGCAGCCGCGTCGTTGATCGACGACTGGATCGACGCCTTGCCCTGTGCCGCGGCGGCGCTCGCCTGCTGACCGGCTTCGTCCACCATCGCAGATGCCGACTTGGCAGCGTCGCGGACGACGGCTGTTGCCGAATTGGCCGCATCACGCGCAACCGCCGACGCGGAGTTGGCGGTGTCGCGAACATAACGCTGCGCTTCGTCAGCGCCTTTGGCTGCAGCGCCGCGCGCCTTCTCAAATACATCGCGGCCGCGATCGGCCCACTCGCTCGCGGTTCCGGCGGCGCGCTTATATCCTTCGTTGGCCTGGTTCGCCAGGTCGTTGGCGCGATCGGCCAGTTGATTCCTCAACTCGGTGCCGGGCTTCTGCGCGAACAGCAGTCCAAGGCCGACCCCGATCGTCGCGCCGGTCAAGAGTCCCAGAACAAAGCCAGCACCGCCGTTGCCGTTGCTGTCGTTTTCGATGCGGTAGTCATTACTCATATGTGGTCTCCGTAACAGTGTTCAGGATTGAGGTTGCTACTCGGGCTACGCGGCCTCGCGCGAGCGCAGCACTTCTTCGATCGCTGCCCGCACGCCGCGGACAAGGCCGACCATATGACGCGTCTTGAAACGCACGTTGGTTCGCATGCGATCGGCGGTATCGTCGAGCCGAACCATCGTGTCTTGAATTGCGTGCTCGACCCGCTCGGTATCGGCCTTCACCGTGGTCATCACCTCCTTGACATCGTCGAGGACGACGCTCAACTGGCTGACCATCGGACTCAGGTAGCGCGATTCGATCGCTTCAGCTGCAGTGGCGGCGCGGCGATACATCCTGAACATCGTCACGCCGATCGCGATCAGCGTGATCGCTTCGAGCAGGCTGACCGCTGCCATGATGCCGAGGAGGAGATTCGTGGTTTCGAGGCTGCCGGACATGATCGACCTTAGAACGGCGACGTCTGCCGGGGGTTCGAATAGCGCACGCTCGGCGTTGCCTGCGAGGGCGACGATTCGCCGATGGCGTCGTTGAACATTTGCCAGCTATCGCTGGCGACGCCGGTGGCCTTCTTGATGGTAGTGCGGAAACTGGCCAGTTCGCGGGCGAGGTCGTCGATCGCGGGTTCGACCTGGTGACGGAGACGTTTGCCGGAATCGGTGAAAAACAGGTAAGCGACGACACCACCGACCATCGCACCTATCAGAGACGCCAGAACCGCACGCGAATTGTCCATCAATGCCTCCTTCGGGTTCACCCGATGTCACCACCAATGTTTCGCTACAAGTTGTATGCCAGCAATGCTGGCCTCGCGTCACTTAGCGGCAGTAGGAGCGGCTGCGGCCGCGGCTGAGCTGCGCGCGGATTTCGCCGCGTCGCGGATGTCGTGCTTCTTCATCTTGCTGTACAGGGTCGGCCGGTAGAGTCCGAGGATCTGCGCGGCCTCCTGCTTGTTCCAGTTGGTCCGCTGCAGCGTCTGCACGATCGCCATCTTCTCGATTTCCGCCAGGGTGCGGTGCGGCGGCACGACGAAGTCCGCTGAAGTGGTCGATTCCTCACGAATCGATTCGGGCAGGTCGGTGACGGCGATCTCGGTCCCC
The DNA here is from genome assembly GCA_036497895.1 of Vicinamibacterales bacterium. Lineage (GTDB taxonomy): Bacteria > Acidobacteriota > Vicinamibacteria > Vicinamibacterales > CAVVIG01 > CAVQFC01. The sequence goes on from DASXIR010000330.1 coordinate 12,029, forward strand.
TTCGCGACCAGCACCGCGCGTTCGATCGCATTCTCGAGTTCGCGCACGTTTCCGGGCCAGCGATTGCGAATCAGCAGGTGATAGACCGACGGGGCCAGCGTCTTGACATTTTTCTGGTAGCGCTGACGGAACTTGTCGAGAAAGTAGTCGCACAGCAGCGGAATGTCCTCGGTGCGCTCGCGCAGCGGCGGCACCCGCAGCGTAATGGTGTTGATCCGGAAATAGAGATCCTCGCGCAGCCGGCCATCGCGCAGGGCCGCGTCGAGGTCGATGTTGGTCGCGCACAGCAGCCGGAAGTCGACGTGAACGATTCGATCGCTGCCGATCGGACGATATTCGCGTTCCTGCAGCACCCGCAGCAGCTTGGTCTGCAGGTACGTCGGCATCTCGCCGATTTCGTCGAGCAGCAACGAGCCGCCCTCCGCCATTTCGAACAGACCTTCCTTGTCGAGCGTCGCGCCGGTGAACGCGCCTTTCTTGTAGCCGAACAGTTCGGACTCGATCAGGTCCTTCGGAATGGCGGCGCAGTTGATCTTGATGAACGGTCCCTTGAGCCGCTTGCTGTTGTAGTGCATCGCATTCGCGATCAGCTCCTTGCCGGTACCGTTCTCGCCCTGAATGAGGATGTTGGCCTCGCTGGCGGCGACGCTCTCGACCAGCTCGAACAGATCCTGCATCTTCTTGCTCTTGCCGACGACGTTCTGAAACTTGTAGCGATCCTGCAGCTTGGCTTTCAGCTGCTCGTTCTCGTCAACCAGGGTCTTCTGCTTGATCGCCTTCTCGAGCTTGTCGAGCAGGCGTTCGGCGTCGATCGGCTTTTCGAGAAAGTCGAACGCTCCGGCTTTCACCGCTTCGACCGATCGCGGGATGTTGCCCTGACCGCTGACGACGATGACCTCGGCTTCCGAGTCGAGTTGACGAAACTTGCGGACCAGCTCGATTCCGTCGACGTCAGGAAGCATCATGTCGGTGATGACGACATCGGGACGCCAGGCACGAAAGAGCTCTTCGCCGCGAGTGCCGATGAGTGCGGTTTTCACCTCGTATCCGGCATGCTCGAGCAGGATCTTCAGCCACTCTGTCATCGCCGGCTCATCATCTATCGCCAGCACCCGCTTCTTGCGTTTCAGACTCATGGACGCATACTGAATGGAAAACGCGCAATCAGTCAATGCACAAATGTGACACTCGTTGCAATTCAATACACCGACTGCAAAGACTTGCACGGCTGGGCTACCGAGCTATCTCAAGCAGCACCGCCGGTTAGACGCTGATCGAG
>DASXIR010000331.1:0-5319 GCA_036497895.1 Vicinamibacterales bacterium
TCCACCCGGAGGATCTGGGTGTCGCGGCTATAGGTGCCCAGCTCGTAGTCCTCGCTCATGATGAGGGCCTTGATTGGCTTGGTCGGGCAGACCTCGGCGCACAGTCCGCAGAAGCTGCAGCGCGAGAGGTTGAAGTCAAAGTAATCGAGGACCTTAATCTTCTGGCCAGGCTCGCGATGACCGCCGAGGGCGATCAGGTCGTCAGGGCACGCCTTGGCGCACTGGTCGCAGACGATGCAGGTCTGGGCTCCGGTGCCGGGCTCGGTCTGGAGGCGGAGCACGCCCCGGAAGCGCGGCGCGGTCGGGCGCCGTTCGGCGGGGTACTGAAACGTGAACGCCGGCTGTGGCGTGTACTTCAGGGTCAACCACATACCTTTGGCGAGGTCGACCAGGAAGATCATCCGGAGGAATTTGATGATGGTTTTCATGCTATGCGCGCTCGCCGTGGACGTCGTACCGCTCGCTGTTCAGCGTCGGTTCGCTGTCGCCTGCCATGATCGTGCGCTCCTTCCGGAGCACCGTGCCTTCCTTGCGGATCTTGTCCTGCAGGCGCATCAGGCCGTAGAGCAGCGCCTCCGGACGCGGCGGGCAGCCCGACACGTAGACGTCCACCGGCACGACTTTATCGACGCCCTGCAGCACGCTGTAGGTCGGAAACGGTCCGCCGGCGTTCGAGCAGCTGCCCATCGAAATGACCCACTTGGGTTCAGGCATCTGATCGTAGAGCCGGCGCAGCACCGGGGCCATCTTCTTAGTCACGGTGCCGGCTACGATCATCAGGTCGGATTGCCGCGGGGACGCCCGGAACACCTCGGCGCCGAACCGGGCGATATCGAAGCGCGACGCCGACGCCGCCATCATTTCGATCGCGCAGCACGCCAGGCCGAAACCCATCGGCCAGATCGACGATTCACGGGCCCAGTTCAGGACGCGATCGATGCTGGTGGTGATGAAATTGTCTTCGAAGGTGTGATCAATGAGGCCCATCGGCTACCTCGGATAATATTGCGCGTTTTTCGAGATGAAATCGGACCATTTCCGCGGAGTCTCGTCGAGCGAAAAAATCGCCGCGACCGGACACGCCGGCACGCACGCTCCGCAGTCGATGCACTCGTCTGGATGAATATAGAGCATTTCGGCCGTGGCGAAGCTGGCTTCGTCCTTCCGCGGGTGAATACAGTCCACGGGACAGACGTCCACGCAGGCAGTATCCTTAACGCCGACACACGGCTCGCAGATGATATACGCCATCGCACTGATCATACTAGTGTCCTGCGATCCCGCGCTCACGGCGCTCTTTACGCCGGCGCAGCCCGGGCTGGGACGCTACGAGGTCTGCACCACGACCGAAACGCTCGAGCATGTGGTCGCGTCCGGACTTGGCGACGAGATCCATTTCGGGGACATCGAGCCGCTCGAGTCGCTGGACGCGTTCGGCAAGGCCGGGCCCTACAATCGCTCGCGCCTGGCCCGGCTCTACGGCGGCACCCGCGTGATGGTCGTTCATGGCTGGGGTACCAGTGCGGCGGGATTTACGTCGGTGACGCTGCTGTCCCCCTACCCCGATCCCTCCCTGACGAGGCTGCTCCCCGGCACGATGTCCATCCGCTGGCTGACCACGTCGGCTAACGACACCAGCGGATTATGATGCGACGAAAGGCATGACCGTCCGCAGAACGACCGCGCGGCTGGCGTGGATATTCGTCCTCTGCGCCGCGGCTGGTGCGGGGGCCCAGAGTCTTCCGGCCGAGCCGATTGCATTGGCCGATGGCCGCGTGACGATCGGCGGCGACGTCTCGGCGTCGATTCCCTCGTCGGATCCAGGGTTCTTCAACTACACCGACTACGAACACTCGGCGCTGAAACTGTTCCGTCTCGATCTGTCCGCCTCGGCCAAGGCAGGACCGCACTTCACCTTCCTCGGCGAGCTGCGGACGGAAAATCTGGATAGCGTCCTACCGTACGCGTTGTACGTGCGAATCAAACCGTGGACGAAGAGAGACGTGGATATCGAAGTCGGGCGCATTCCGCCGACCTTCGGCGCTTTTGCCAGGCGGACCTACGCGAACGACAACCCGCTCATCGGCTACCCGCTCGGCTATCAGTACCTGACGACCATCCGGCCGGACTCGCTACCGGCCAGTGTTGACGAGCTGCTCGCCAAACGCGGGCGCGGCTGGCAGGTGAGATACACCGTCGGCAACACCTCCCCGGACCACGGCGTGCCTCTGGTCACCGCGTTCAAGTGGGACACCGGCGTGCAAGTGCACGGCACGGTCGGGATCCTGAGCGCGTCGGTTGCGGTAACCGCCGGCACGCTGTCGAATCCATTGTTCATCGACGACAACTCCGGCCGTCAATTCGCGGGGCGCATCGAGCTGCGTCCTGTCGCCGGGCTGATCATCGGAACTTCGGCCGCGCGCGGTCCATTCGTGAGCAACGCCGCCACCCGGGTCGCCGTCGGCGCCGACAACGACGGCGAGTTCACCCAGACGGCCTGGGGAGCCGATGCCGAGTTCTCGCGCGGCTACTATCTGCTGCGTTTCGAGACGATCGTCAACGAGTGGCGCCTGCCGATCGTCGGCAGCCCGACGTTCGTTCTTCCGCTCGGCAGTGCGTCGACGTCACTCGAGGGCCGATACAAAATCCTGCCCGGATTTTACGTGGCGGCGCGCGTTGACCATCTCGGGTTCAGCGAGGTCACCGGGACGCTCGAGACCGAGCCGTGGGATGCTCCGGTCACCCGGTTGGAGGCCGGCATCGGCTATTCGCTGCAGCGAAATCTGCTGGTGAAGGTCGACTATCAGCATGATCACCGCGACGGTGGTCCGCTGGCGACCACCGCCAATCTGGTGGCCGCCCAGCTCTCGTTCTGGTTCTAGTCATGACCGCAAACCGGACCCGACACGCCGCACTGACCTGCTCGGTCCTGCTGTCGCTGGTCGCGATTGCGATGCGCAGCGACACGGCCGCGGCCCGCGGCGGCACGATTCGCGGCCGCGTCGAGGTGCGGCGGCCGGCCACGCCGACCGAGCGCCGCCCTTCGGTATCCGACCTGGGGACACCGATCGACCGCGACGTGCCGGATCTGTTCCGCTCGGTGGTGTATCTCGAATCGGCTCCACGCGGTGCCTTCGAAACCGACGAGGCCAGGCATGTGGTGATGGACCAGCGCAACGAGACGTTCGTGCCGCACGTGCTCGCGATCACCACGGGAACGATCGTGGACTTCCCCAACTCTGACGCCTTCTACCACAACGTCTTCTCGCTCTCGAAGACGATGCGCTTCGATCTCGGCCGCTACGCCGCGGGCCACTCGAAGTCGATCCAGTTCGACCGGCCCGGCATCGTCCGCGTCTTCTGCGACATCCACTCGCACATGAATGCCTTCATCCTGGTCTTCGGGCATCCGTTCTTCGCGCTCACCGACGCCGAAGGGCGTTATCACATCGACAACGTGCCGCCCGGCAATTACGCGGTGATTGCCTGGAACGAGGGCGTCTCGTCGGACGCGCGGCCGACCGCGGTGCCGGACGGCGGCGTCGCGGAACTGGACTTTGCCGTGCGATGAAACTGCTGTCATCGCTGCGGAGCCGGATCTTTCTCGCCAGCGCGCTGCTCGCGGTGCTGTGCATCAGCGTGGCGATTTACCTCGTCAACCGGACCGTCACGGCGGAAGCCGAGCGCACCCTGGAGCGCGAGATCGTGGCCACCGGCGCGCAGATCGACCAGCTGCGCGCCGAACGCACCCAGACCTTCACGCTGATGGCGCGGCTCATCGCGGATCTGCCGAAACTGAAGGCGGCGGTCGAAACCAATGACCCGCCCACGGTGCAGGACATCGCCGGCGGCTACCGGTCTCAGCTGAACGCGAGCCTCGTGCTGGTGACCAACCGCGCCGGTACGCTGCTCTACAGCGCCGGCGGCTCGCCCCGGGCGGCGGTCATCGCCGCCAACCAGCCGTCGGTGCGCGCCGCTCTCGGTGGTCAGGACAGCATCAGCCTGCTGCCGCAACCGAACGGCATCCTGCAGGTCGTCACCGTCCCGATCGCGATCGGCCTGGCGCAGCCGGAGATGCTCGGCACGCTCAGCGTCGGGTTCCTGCTCGACAACGCGCTGGCCGATCAGCTCAAGAACATCACCGGCAGCGATCTCGCCTTCGGCGTCGATGGGCAGATTCTGGCGTCAACGCTGCCGCGTGCCATGAACGGCGCGCTTGCCGAACGGCTGCGCGCCTCGGGCATCTCGCGCGTCTACTACGGAGCCGAGGAGTACGAAGCGCTGTCGCGGCCGCTATCGGCGCCCGGCGATCGGGTGCCGCTGGCCGAGCACCCGGTGGTGCTCATCCTGCGCTCGCGTACCGGCCAACTGCAGTCGCTCTCGGCGATTCACGCCGGGCTGGCACTGACGGCGGTGCTGGCCGTCGCGCTCGCCACTCTGCTCAGCCTCGCCGTCGCACGCACCATCGCGCGTCCACTGGCGGCGATCACCGACGTGATGCGCGAGGTGGCAGACACCGGCGATCTGACACGCAAGATCGCCTTGCGTCACGGCAACCGCTGGGACGACGACGATGCGCGCCTGCTGGCGACCACTTTCAACACCCTGACGGATTCGATCGTGCGCTTTCAGCGTGAGTTCTCGCAGAAAGAGCGGCTCACGTCCCTGGGACGGCTGTCCACGGTCATCGCGCACGAGATTCGCAACCCGCTGATGATCATCAAGGCATCGCTGCACACGCTCCGGCATGCTGAGGCGGGCGGCCAGGCGGTGCGCGAAGCCGCTGCGGACATCGACGGAGAAGTGACCCGGCTGAACCGGATCGTCAACGAGGTCCTGGATTTCGCGCGGCCGATTCAGTACGAGCTGGGCGAAACCGACGTCAACGCACTCTGCCGCGAGTCAGCGGCGGCGGCGCTTGCCTCCGGGCCGGGCGCGTCGATCGGCCTCGAGCTCGACACCACCCTGCCGTCGATCCGCACTGACGGCGAGCGCATACGCATCGTACTGGTCAACATCCTGGTGAACGCACGCCACGCCGTGAACGGCCACGACGAAGCGGTCACGCTCTCGAGCCGATCGCAGGGCGATCGCCTGCTGCTGGTGGTGGCCGACCGCGGGGTCGGGATCACCGCCAAGGATCTGGCGCACATCTTCGACCCGTACTTCACCACCAAACGCGGCGGCACCGGGCTCGGCCTCCCGATCGCGAAGAACATCATCGAGGGCCTTGGCGGCACGATGACGGTGTCGAGCGTGCTGGGCCACGGCACCGAAATCCATATCGATCTGCCGCTCGACTCCGCTCTCGCCGGCGCC
>DASXIR010000332.1:0-2030 GCA_036497895.1 Vicinamibacterales bacterium
CGAACGTGTTGCGGGCGCATGCCGACGCAAACCGATCGTCCCACGCGCGAACCGAGATCGGGAAACCGTGTGGCCGGAAGCCTGAACTGCCATCCTTGGCAGGACAGCAGGAAATGGTCGGTTTCCGCCGTCACGTCGGCGGTGATGAAATTCATCGACGGCGAGCCGATGAAGCTCGCCACGAACCGGTTTGCCGGTTTGCGGTAGAGCTCGAGCGGCGTGCCCACCTGCTGCACGAAGCCCTCCTTCATGACCACGATGCGGTCGCCGAGCGTCATCGCTTCGGTCTGGTCGTGAGTGACGAAGATCGAGGTCGTCGGAACCCGAAGCCGCAGCTCCTTGAGCTCGAGCCGCATTTGGGCCCGCAGCTGCGCGTCGAGATTCGACAGCGGTTCGTCGAATAGAAAGACCTTGGGGTTGCGCACGATGCAGCGGCCGAGCGCCACGCGCTGCTGCTGGCCGCCCGACAATTGATATGGACGACGGTCGAGCAGCGGCTCGATCGAGAGAATCCTCGCGGCGCGGCTGACGGCAGCCGTGATCTCCGCGTCGGGCACGCGGCGGTTGCGCAGCCCGAAAGCCAGATTGTCGCGCACGCTCATGTGCTGATAGAGCGCGTAATTCTGGAACACCATGGCGATGTCGCGGTCCTTCGGCTGCAGGTGGTTGACGATCCGGCCGCCGATGGCGATGGTGCCGCCGCTGATCTCCTCGAGGCCGGCGATCATGCGCAGCGTCGTCGACTTGCCGCAACCCGACGGGCCGACCAGCACGACGAACTCGCGATCCTTGATGTCGAGATTGATGTCCTTGACCGCGACCACGTGGCCGTAAACCTTGTGCACGTTGGTCAGGACGACGGCGGCCACGGCGTTAGATCCTGAGCCCGCGAATGACGTATCTTTGCCCGAACAGCGTCACGATCAGCGCCGGCACGAGCGCAATCACCGCGGTCGCGCTCATAAGATGCCACTCCATGCCGAGCTCGTGAACGAACTGCGCCATCACCACCGTTAAGATCGGCGTTTCATGCGCCGTCAGAATGAGCGCGAACAGGAACTCGTTCCAGGTGTAAAGCCAGCACAAGATCGCGAGCGCGGTGAGGCCGGGAATCGCCGTCGGCATGGCAACCCGCCAAAACGCGCCCCAACGCGAGCAGCCGTCGATCATCGCCGCGTATTCCATCGAGGGATCGATGCCGTCGAAGAAACCTTTCATGATCCAGGAGAAGAAGCAGATGTGGACGGCGATGTGCGGCAGCAGCAGCCCCCAATAGCTGTCGAAAATATGAAGCTGCTGCGTCACGAAATAGAGCGGCAGCACCCACGCGACGTAGGGCACGCAGCGAAAAATGTAGATCAATGAAAACCAGGTGTTCGGGATCGGTCCCTTGAAGCGCGACAACATGTATCCGGACGTCGCCGTGACGCCGAGCGAAAGCACCGTCGCCAGCGTCGAGATCATGAAGCTGTTGAACAAGGCCTTGATGACGATCTCCTGCGTCAACACGTCGTGGAAGTTGTCGATCGTGAATTCGGTGCCTCGATGCACGTAGTAGACGCCGGTGCCGGGACGCAACGAGGTCAATACCAGCCAGAACACGGGAAAGGCGAACAGCAGGCAAACTCCGATCGCCGTCAGCGCGAACAACACCGCCTTTCCCCGCGGCGCGAGCGCTGCGAAAAAGCCCTCCGATCGGACCGGCGCCATCGCAATGTCCGTCACTTCGACACCTCCACGAAGCGATTGAGGAGACGGTAGAGCAGCAGCGCGAAGATCACGATGATGACCGCCCCGATCACGGCGGCGGCCGAGCCGCGGCCGAGATTGAGGAACTGGAAGGACTCGACGTAGGCGTAGAGACTGAACAGCTCGGTGGCGCGCGCCGGCCCGCCGCCGGAAATCGTCCACACGATGTCGAACGTGCGGAACGCGTCGATCGCCCGGATCACGACGCAGACCACCATGACCGGGCGGAGCATCGGTAGCGTGATGTGCCGGAAGGTGCGCCACGCGCTGGCGGCGTCGAT
>DASXIR010000333.1:0-5307 GCA_036497895.1 Vicinamibacterales bacterium
CGGCCGAGCTCTTCCTTCAGGGTGACGAGATCGATCGCGTCGTTGCGCTCCGACAGCTTGACCATCTTGTCGAAGATGCGCCGGTGCGCGTCGCGAAAGAAGTCGTTCGAGTCGAGCACTTCCGCGGCGAGGTCGAACGCGTCGTTGTGCAGCAGAATCGCGCCGAGCACTGAACGCTCGGCTTCAAGATTGTGAGGAAGGGTTCGTTCCGCGACGGCTTCGGGCATGGACGGAAAGCAAGGCTGACGTGTGACGCTGAAAGTGAGAAGGTAGAACGTCCACGCTCAGATCGCAACCCTAAAAACACGAAAACTCGGAGCCGCGTCAGCCAGCTCCGAGTTTCCGCCGCTTGTCGAAGCGTCTCCGTGTTAGCTCTTTGCCGCCTCGGCGACGACCGACACTTTGACGTTGGTCGTGACTTCGCGGTGGAGCTTCAGCGGCACCTGGAACTCGCCGAGTTTCTTGATCGGCTCGACCAGATGCAGCTTGCGGCGATCGATCTCGAAGCCTTTCGCCGCCAGCGCTTCGGCGATGTCCGCACTCGTCACCGAGCCGAACAGCACGTCGTGCTCGCCGACCTTGCGGGCGATCTGAACCTCGACGCCCGCCACCCGGGCAGCCACCGCTTCGGCGCTCTTCTGTTCTTCCAGCTCTTTCGCGTCGAACTTCACCTTCTCGCGCTCGATCTGCTTCTTGTTGCCTTCGGTGACGAGCAGCGCCAGCTTGCGCGGCAGCAGGAAGTTACGGGCGTAGCCGTCCGCCACCTTGACCACTTCACCGCGGCGTCCGACATTGTCGACGTGTTCTCTCAGGATGACTTCCATGACTTGTTCCTCAGGACGGGCAACGCGAGCTTGCCGAACTCACAGAGGCTGGCACTTTCCCTGCCAGCCTTCTCTGCAAGCCGCGGCGGTCTCTGCGTTGATCGTCGTCGTTAATCGGTGACGTATGGAATCAGTGCGATCTGGCGCGCGCGCTTGATCGCGGTCTGCAGCTTTCGCTGATGCATCGCGCAGGTGCCCGAGATGCGCCGCGGCAGGATCTTGCCGCGCTCGGGAACGAACGGCCCGATCACCTTGACGTCCTTGTAGTTGATGTCGTCGATCTTGTCCGCGCAAAACTTGCAGACCTTGCGGCGACGAAACATCGGCCGGCGCTGACCCTTTTCCTTGTCGCCCGGCTTCTTGTCGCCGCGTCCGCGTCCACCACCGCCGCCCGATCGTCCTTGTCCGAATGCCATGATTAGATCTCCACTCCGTCAAAACGGTCGTCGTCCAAATCGTCCGAGTCGCCGCCCTGGCGGCCTTCGCCGGGCTGGCGCTGCGGCGGCAGTCCGCGCTTGACGCGGCGCCGTTCGGATTCGGTGCGGCGCTTGGTCTGGGTCCGATCGACCACCTTCTTTTCTTCGTCGACGCGAACCACCATGTGCCGGAGCACCAGGTCCATCACCTTGAGGCGACGATCCAGCTCCTTCATCAGCTCACCGGATCCGTTGATCACCTCGAGGACGTAGAAGCCCTCCTTGTGGCGGGCGATCTCGTAGGCCAGGCGCTTCCGGCCCCAGTTCTCGGTTTTTTCAATCTGGCCGTTCAGGCGCGCGACCACCTGCTCGATCTGCGTATGCAGATCGGCGACGGCCTGTTCGGTCGTATCGGGGGGAAGAATGTAGACGAGCTCGTACTGTCGATCTGCCATCACTGCTCCTTCAGGACGCCCTCACCGAATGCCGATGGCAACATGCCGATCGTATTCCCGAGAACGGCCACCATTGGGGTGGCAAGGTGCCCCGTGCGGTGCTCGGGGCTATTCTTTTTTCGTCCGCTCGGTCGTCCGATCGGTTGTCCGATCGGCTGCCGGATCGTCGCCGTTGAACCCGTTCATCACCGCCCCGATCCCCGACGTGATGAACATCTCGGCCGCATCCGCGGCCCTCACGATCTCGCGGTCGATGATTTCGCGCTCGCCCGGCGGAAATCTCGACAGCACGCGATCGCTCAAATCCCAGTCCCGATGGCCCCGGTCGATGCCGACACGCATCCTCGGCACATTGGTACCGACGTGCGCCAGCACCGACTTGAGCCCGTTGTGACTTCCGGCTGAACCCGACGGCTTGATTCGCAGCCGGCCCAGCGGGAGATCCACCTCGTCGAAAATCACCAGCACGTCCGCCGGTTGAATCTTGTAGAACGTCATGACCGCACTCACCGCGCGGCCACTCTCGTTCATGTACGTCCTCGGCTCGACCAGGACGACGTCGTGGCTTTTCACCAGCACGACATCCGCGATCGTCTTCCACTTCTTCAGTTGGACCGACCAGCGGCGTGCGAGTGCGTCAACCACATCGAAACCGACGTTATGCCGCGTCCCGGAATACTCCGCTCCGGGATTGCCAAGTCCGACGATCGCTTTCACGTCTGCGGTTACTTCTTCTTGTCGTCCTTCTTGGCGGTCGTGGCTTTCGCGTCCTTGGCGTCGCCCTCTTCGTCCTTCTTGCCCTTCTTGATGACTTCGGGTTCGGCCGGGGCCGACGCCGCAGCCACCGCACCATCCACCGGCGCCGCGACTTCCTCGGCCTTCGGCTGGATGACGTGAACCAGCATCGCTTCGCCCTCAGTCACGGCTTTCCACTTGGCGTTCACCGCGACGTCGCGCACGCGGATGCCCTGGTGCAGCATCAACTCGGTGACGTCGACATCGATGTGCTCCGGAATATCGGCCGGCAGGCACTCGATGACGATTTCGCGGCGGATGAACTCGAGGATGCCGCCCTGCTGCTTGACGCCCTTCGGCTCGCCGTGGGAGATGATCGGGATGGTGACCTGCAGCAGGCGGTCCATCGCGACGCGGTAAAAGTCGGCGTGCAGCACCTGGTGCGTGATCGGATCGAGCTGGAAGTCCTTGACCAGCACGCGGGTGTCGCCGGCGCCGTCGAGTTTCAGCGAGATCAGGGTGTTCTGGCCGGATTCGGAGTGCAGAATCCTGAGCAGCGCCTTCGGCGTCACCGCGATCGAGGTCGCGCCCTTGCCGTCGCCGCCGTACAGGACCGCCGGCACCTTGCCTTCGCGACGCGTGCGCCGCGCTTCGTTCTTGCCAAACGTGCCGCGTGTTTCAGCTTCGAGTATCGCTTCCATAAAATCCTTCCAGTTACACAAACAACGAAGAAACCGACGTCTCCTCGTGAATCGACTTGATCGCCTGTCCGAGCAGCCGCGACACCGGCAACACGACGATCTTGCTGCACTTCGCGCCGGCCGCCGACAGCGGAATCGTGTTGGTCACGATCAGCTTGTCGATCGGCGACTTCTCAATCCGTTCGACCGCCGGTCCCGACAGCACGCCGTGAACCGCGCACGCGATGACTCGCGCCGCGCCGTTCGCTTTCAGCGCCGCCGCGCCCTTGGTGATCGTCCCCGCGGTGTCGATGATGTCGTCCTGCAGGATGCAGGTGCGGCCCTCGACCTCGCCGATCACATTCATCACCTCGGCCGTGCCATCGTCGCTGCGGCGCTTGTCGATGATCGCGAGTTCCGCGTCCAGCCGCTTGGCGTAGGCGCGCGCCCGTTCCGCACCACCGGCATCCGGCGACACCATCGTGCGATTCGGATAGTCGAGACGCTGCAGGTGCTCGAGAATCACCGGCGCGGCGAACAGATGATCGACCGGAATATCAAAGAACCCCTGAATCTGCGCCTTGTGCAGATCCATCGTCAACACGCGATTGGTGCCGGCCGCGCTGAGCACGTTGGCCACCAGCTTCGCCGAAATCGGCACTCGCGGCTTGTCCTTGCGATCCTGACGCGCGTAGCCGTAATACGGCAGCACCGCGGTGATCCGCGCCGCCGACGAACGGCGGAACGCATCGATCATGATCATCAGCTCCATCAAATGCTGGTCGACCGGATTACTGGTCGGCTGCACGATGAAGACGTCGGTTCCGCGGATGTTCTCGTCGATCTGAAACGAGACTTCCGAATCCGGAAACCGCTTGAGTCGAGCCTGGCCGACGTTCACGCCAAGCACGCTCGCGATTTCCTTCGTGAGCTCGGGGTGGGCACTCCCCGAAAATACTTTCAGTTCGCCAAACCCGGTCGGCATGAAAGGATCACCCATCGATGCGCGCTCGCCATCCTTCGCCGCGCTGGTTGGCTGGGGCGGAAGGATTCGAACCTTCGAATACGGGATCCAAAGACCCGCGCCTTACCGCTTGGCGACGCCCCACCATTCTTCCGCTCTCCGCGCTTCGGATATTGAAGAAGTTGCCTACAGGAGTGGTCTAAACCACGCGGCGCAAACAGTAAGTGTAGCCGATGGGCTCAGATACGGGCAAGTGCCCGGAATTCTCTGCGGGTGAGGGTGCGAGTCACGAGCACACGCCGGCGGCGGCTGGTCAGTCGTCGGCCGGCCTCGATCGCTGCAGTTCTGGCCGAAAACAGGCCGAATACTGCTGAACCGCTGCCCGACATCGCGGCCTGGTCCGCTCCCACGCGTCGGAGTGCGGAAATGATACGGCCGATTTCCGGGTGATGCGCGACCACGGGGGGTTGGAGATCGTTGAGAGTCGAGGATCCACGGATCTGAGGATTTGAGGATCTGGCCGCGGCCTGGTCGAGCCAGGTGAAGGCGTCCCCGGTGCTGACGCCGAAGTTCGGCAGGACCAGAACGACGAAGGCGCGCGGTTCGTCGACGAGTGGAAACAGCAAATCGCCGCGTTCGAGGCCGAGGACCGTGCCGCCTTCGAAGAAGTACGGGACGTCGGCGCCGATCGCCGCGCCGGTTTCGCGGACGATCGCCTCATCTACGCGCCACGCACGGCCGAGCGCGCTGAGCACGGCCGCCGCGTCGCTGCTGCCGCCGCCCAGGCCCGCCTGCATCGGAATGCGTTTCGTCACGTCGATCGAGATATCGCGCAAAGCACCTCGCCGGCCCGATGCTTTCCAGAGACGCGCCGCGGCGCGCCACACGAGATTGGTGTCGTCCGCGGGACATGCCGGATCGTCACAGGTCAGGCGAAATGGACCGCGCGCGCGCCGAATCGTGAGCGTGTCGTGCAGCGCGATCGACTGAAACACCGTGCGCAGCTCGTGATAGCCGTCGGCGCGGACGCCGAGCACGCGCAGCGACAGGTTAATCTTCGCGTGAGCCCGGACGCGCATGACGAAGATCCTCAATCGTGATCGGCTGAGCGCTCGCGGGAACGTCGACGCGAAACGCGGCGGCGTCGATCGTCACGTTCGTCTCGAGCTGCGACAGCGCGAGCGTCAGGTCGAAGGCGTCGGTGACGCCGCCGGCGGCGTCGATACTGGTCAG
>DASXIR010000334.1:0-3551 GCA_036497895.1 Vicinamibacterales bacterium
ACACCATTCCCGGCTTCACGACGATCAGCATGTACTCGAAGATGTGGAACGCGAGCGGTGTGACGTACGCGCAGTTGCTCGATCGTCTCATCGCACTCGCGATCGAACGTCACACGGAGAAACAGTCGCTGCGTACGAGCATGTGACGCGCATCACGTCGAAGTTTTTTTGACTTTTTGTGCACGTTTGTGCTTGACACTGAAAAGTTCAGGTTCATAATCTACATCTGGTATGAGGGTGGCGGGCTTACGCCATTCCTTGTTACCGGAGAGGCGACGAGCGCCGACATCGGGTGAGCGTGCCAGGCGGCAGCCACAGTGATGACGAGAGCGCTTTCGCGTAATCCCAATAAGAAGGGGGGGATAACAATCATGGCGAAGAAAGCCAAGGGCGGGAAGAAGAAGGCCGGCAAGAAGCGTTAAGCTGACCTCACCCGTCGACTAAAAGGGGGCGGCCGTCGCCCCCTTTTCAATTTTCCCCCATCATCCTCGCACCAAACCCCTCGCGTCGCACCAAGCACCTCGCACGAAGCACTTCGGCACCCGCACCAGGCACTTCGTACGACGCACCCAGCACCGCACTAACTAACTTAACTAACGATTGGTCATCGTGACGCCATCCCAGACTCGAACCTGACGGATGACATCCCACTGCTGAATCTTGTCGACCACGTCCATGCCGGCGATGACCTGTCCGAAGACGGTGTATTTCGCATCGAGGTGCGGCTGCGGTGAGTGGGTGATGAAGTATTGACTGCCGCCGGTGTCCGGCCATGGATCGAGTGCCATGCCCACGCTGCCGCGCAGATAGGGCCGCTCGTTGAATTCGTCGCGAATCGTATAACCGGGTCCACCCTCACCGTCGCCGCGGGGATCGCCATCCTGCATCACGAAGTCGGGCACCACGCGGTGCACGCTCAGGCCGTTGAAATAACCCTTGAGTGCCAGGCTGATGAAATTCTGTGTGGTCAGCGGCGCTTCGTTCACCGCCAGTTCGATCTGAATGGTGCCGCGATCGGTGTCGAGATACACCTGGGTCGACACCGGCGGCGACACCAGCTTCGGCGACGTGTAGAGATCGGCCGCCACTGTCGTCGGCGCGGGGCGGATGAGCGTGTCCGCGTCGGCCGCCGCCGCGGGATCAATCTGCTTCAACAACATCGCCGCCCGGACCCGGACCGCCCAGTCCTTGTCGGTGAACGCGCGCTTCAACACCGGAATCGCGGACGCCGGATCGTATTTCGCGAGTGCCGCCAGGGCGGCCGCACGTGCGGTGTAGTTGGAGTCGCGCTGACCGAAATCGTACGCTTCCGTCAGCGCAACGGCGCTGTTCGGCGGTTTCAACTCGCCGAGACCGGTTGCCGCGGCCGTCCGCACCACCGCATCGTCGGCCTTGAGATGCTCGAACATGACCGCAGCGGCGTTCGGCGCGTTCAGTTTGACCAGCGAGGCGAACACCGCTGGCAGCACGCGCTGGTCGCTGTCGTTCAGCATCAGTTCGAGGCGAGGCAAGCCCGAATCGGCCGTCAAGCCGCCGAGCAGCGACGCCAGCGTCGAGCGAACCTGCCAGTGCGTGTCCGGATCGAGGCCGGAGAGCAGGATGACGAAGCTTTCGTTGTCGAAATTTGAGAGCGAGCGCAAGGCGGCGCTGCGGATCGCGGGGCTCGGATCGGCCAACACGTCGATGAGCGCGTCGGACACCGCCGGCACGCGGACGCCGCCAATGGCGCCGACTACTTCGAGCCGGACCGTGGGATCGGCTGCCGGATCGTTCATCAGCCGCATCAGCGGCTCGGCCGCGGAGGGATCGCCGATGCGTCCGAGCGCGCGGACGGTCTCGACCAGCACGTTGCGTTCACCGCTCGACAGCAGTGGCATCAACACCGGCAGCGCGGCGCGATCCTTCAGCGCGGCCAGTCCCTTGACGGCAAACGCGCGGGTGTAGGGATTGGGATCCTTGGCCAGCGTGATGAGCGCCGGAAGCGAAGCCGGGTTTTCGAGGCGCTGCAGCGCGAACGCCACCGGCCACCACTTCACACGCGGCTCGGCCGAGCCGTCGAGTACCGCCGACGCGAGCGGACCGTACGCCTTCAGCCGGACCAATGCGTAGATCGCGAGACGGCACGCTGACGAAGGCGTATCGCGACGCACATCGTCATCGTCGCCGGGCACCTGCGCGAACGTGGTGGACTGCACAATCCGGCCAACGAAGCTTCCGAGAGGCGCCGCCGCCGCGGTGTCGCCGATGAGACCGAGCGCTTCGGCGGCGCTGCCCTGGACGATGGCCGCCGGGTCCTCGAGCGCCTTGATCAACGGATCGGTCGCGCGCTTGTCGGCAAGCAGGCCGAGCGCGAACGCCGCCATCTGTCGGACCTCGGCGTCGGTATCCGCAAGCGCCTCGATCAGCGGTGCGACGCCCTCGGCCAGGCCGACGTGTCCAATCGCCAGCGCGGCGCGGCGGCGCACGCGCGCCTCCTCGTCTGACAGCAGGCGGATGAGATCTGGCGGCAGCGTCGCCGGCGCGGCGACCGCAGCTTGTCCGTTTGCCGTCGGGGCCGGTGGAGGCGGCGCCAGCGTCGGTCCCGGATCCCGAAGCAGACGCTGATCCTCGAGACGGAGCATCCAGCCCATCTTCTGCTCGAAGCTTGGTCCGACCGGCTTGACCGGAGCCGGCGGTGCCGGAGGCGCCGACGCGCAGGCCGACGCGGCCAGCACACTCAGCACGACAGCGGCTCGTTTCATCGCGCTCATGGAAAATTCTCTCGCGGGCCGGACCACGTCAGGGTTTTGGCTCCTCAGGCAGACGCCGGCAACGACAGCCGGCGAATCGTCGCGCGTTCGACGCGATCGAAGTCGATGGCGACCCCGAGGCCGGGGCCCTGGGGCACCGCGATGGTGCCGTCGGCCGCCACTTCAATTGGTGGCTCGATCAGGTCAGGGTTGAAGTAGCGCTTGCTCGCGGCGATGTCACCGGGCAACGTGAAATTCGGCAGCGTGGACAGATGAATGTTGGCGGCACGACCGATACCGGACTCCAGCATCCCGCCGTGCCAGACCGGGATGCCATGCGCCGCACACAGGTCGTGCAGCCGAATCGACTCGGAGAAGCCGCCGACACGGCCCGGCTTGATGTTGATGATGCGGCAGGCGCCCGCGGCGATCGCGACCTCGGCAGCCTGAACGGTCTTGATCGACTCGTCCAGGCAGATCGGCGTCTTCAACCGCTGCTGCAACAGCGCGTGATTGGCGATGTCGTCGTAGTCGAGCGGCTGCTCGATCATCATCAGACCGAACCGATCGAGTTTGGCGAGGTGCTCCGTGTCCGCAAGCGTGTACGCGGCGTTGGCGTCCACCATCAGCGGCACGTCGCCGACGCAGGCGTGCGCCGTCTCCACGGCGTCAAGATCCCAGCCCGGTTTGATCTTGATTTTGATTCGCCGATAGCCGGCGGCCAGTTCGCGCTTCACCGCGGCGGCCAGCTCGGGCAGCGAATCCTGAATCCCGATCGATACGCCCGACGCAATCCGCTCGCGAGTGCCGCCGAGTGCGCGG
>DASXIR010000335.1:0-9518 GCA_036497895.1 Vicinamibacterales bacterium
TGCGCGAGCGCAAGGACGACATCGTGCCGCTGGCGCAGACCTTCATCCGCCGGTTCGCCGGCGAGCTGAAGAAGAAGATCGACGGACTCGAGCCGGAAGCGCAGAAGCTGCTGATGCGCTACAACTGGCCGGGCAACATCCGCGAGCTCGAGAACACCATCGAACGAGCGATTCTGCTGTCGGAAGGACGGGCGATTGCCTCGGTGGACCTCCGGCTCGGCGAAGCGCCGACCGCCGGAGCGGTACAGAGTCACACCTCGGTGGTCAAGATTCCACCGACTGGCATCGCTCTCGAGGACATCGAGCGGCATGCGCTGATCGAGGCGTTGAAGATGTCGAACTGGGTTCAGAAGGACGCGGCGGAGCTGCTGGCGATCAGCCCGCGCGTGATGAACTACAAGATCAAGACACTGGCGATCGAGTTTCCACGCGGCCGCCGCGCCGCGCCGCTCGTCGCCGCCGCCAGCTAGCGCGATTCTTCATCCGAAGACGCGCAGTTCACGAAGGGCACGAAGATCATCCAGGCAACCGCCTGGTGGTTTTCGTGCCTTCGCGTTTTCCCGGGCTTGTGACCGACGACCGATCACGCTTTCGAGTTCGACCGATCGTGGTGAGTCACCTGTCCGAGCGAGCCCGCGCTGCCCCAATGTCCCACCTTGTAGATCCTGATGCCCACGCTGCGGGTTTCTGAAATCAGCGTCCCGTCGGCGGTATAGCGGAAGTAGCCCGCCAGAGTGTGCGCCTTGTCGTGGGTGGCGTGAATCACGACCGGGCGGACTGGACGATCGCGGGTGTACGCGTAGGTGCCGACCGCGCCGCCAGCAAGCTCGTTGAACTCCGGCAGGTTCGTGTCGAGGGCCCGGTTCTGTGTTTCTGCTCGACGGGTGGTCACCGTCAGACGGCTCTTGACGCCTTTGACCTTCCACCCCGACATCGGATGCCCTTCGCGGGCGTCACGCGCACGCTCGCGCGGCCCATAACCGAAGTTGACGCTGGCGGTCCGTGTCCCGACCGGGAATGGCGGTTCGTAGGTGCCTCGGCTGGTGGTCGGATCGTTCAGGATCGCCTCGTTGCCATATCCGAACGCTCCCAGATAGTTCTGCTCCGCTCTGGTCGTCGCGTTCTCGGCGTCGGGATAGGAGATGCCGATGAAATCGACCTCGCGGATGATGGTCGAGGCCAGCTGGATGCCCCAACGGCCATCGTTGTTCGTCACCGAGTAGACGCCGTCGCAGACCAGCAGCTTCTGACCGTCGGGCGTGTATCGCGTGAAGGACAGCGAGAACGCGGCCCCGACCGGGCAATACAGGTGGACGTTGATGCCCTCGAGCAGATCGTACGATCCGCGGAGAATCCTGCTCTTTCCCGATCCCGTGGCGTTGAGCGAAGGCGGCGGCGTGGCCGCGAACTCGGCGGCGGACTGGACGACGATCGGCTCGATGTCTTCGTAGATCGCGAACGGAAAGTGGAGCGTGCGGGCGATGCCCTGGGCGTCCCGCTGGCTCAGCGCGGTGAAGTATTCGGTGACGAGGCGGAAACCTTCAGACACCGGCGTCGCGAAACTGACGGGGAAACGCGAATCGAGCTGACCGCCTGGACGCAGGCCCGCGGGCTTGGCGAAATCGTCCGGACCGCCGACTGACGCGGGCCGCGCCTGGGCCGCACCGGCGGCCTGGGCGCCGAGCGATCCGAGTCTGCCGGCGCCGCCTACGGCGCCAATCATGCCGGCGGTACCGACCGTCTGAACGAATTGACGCCGATCAAGATGGCGCGACTTCATGACCGTGCTCCTTTGGCCCGTTTCGTTCGGCCTCGTCTGTTGGTGTCGTTGTGTTAGGTCGAGGACTTCGCACGCGGGTGCGCCTTGTTGTACACGTCCAGCAGTTGCGCCGCGTTCACGTGCGTATAGCGCTGCGTGGTGCTGAGCCTGGCGTGACCGAGCAGCTCCTGGATCGCGCGGAGGTCGGCGCCACGTTGCAGCAGATGCGTCGCGAACGAATGCCGCAGCGCGTGCGGGCTGATGCCGGTCCGCGAGCTGCTGGCCGCAACGTGCTGCCGTACGAGACGATCGACGCTGCGGACGGTCAGCCGGGTGCCGCGATAGTTCACGAACAGCGGGTCCCGTTTTCTCCGGTCCGCAGCCCCGTGGTGACCGGCTTTCGGCGGAATGACTCGTGACGCCTTCTTCATTGCGCCCCGCACCAGCAACTCGCGATCGTTCAGGTAGGCGCGAATTGTCCTCGCCGTCGCGGTGTTGAACGGCACGATGCGCTCTTTGCCGCCCTTGCCCCGGACGCGGACCATCTTGGCGCTGAGATTCACGTCTTCGAGGTCGAGCCCGGCGAGTTCGGCGAGACGCAGACCCGAGGCATAGAACAGCTCGAGGATGGCGCGATCGCGGCGACCGAGCGGCGTATCGGCCGGCGCGTCGAGCAGCGCGCTCATTTCGTCCTCTGACAAATGCGCGGGCATGCGGATATCGCGTTTCGGAGTCGGGACCAGCGAGCCCGGATCGTCGGCGATCAGCTCTTCGCGACGCAGATAACGCAGGAACGTGCGCACCGCCGCGAGTTTGCGGGCAGCCGACGCCCGCGACTGCCCGGCCTTGTGCAGCTCGCCGAGAAAGCTTCGAATCGCCTGGCGATCGAGCCGCTCCGGCGCCACTTCCGCTCGCTTGACGCCGGCTGCGGTCGCGACGTGCGCGATGAACTGCGACAGGTCGCTGTCGTAGGCGCGCACCGTGTGCGGGGACACGTTACGGTTCAACGCCAGAAACCGGAGAAAGGATTTGAGGTGCTCGATCATCGTCGCCAGGCCTCGAGGTCCGCGAGCGCTCGCTCCGACAGCGCCTGATTCCGAAGCTTCTTGCTGCGCATCCGCTGCTCCGGCGCCGGCATGATTCCGAAGGTGATGTTCGACGGCTCGTAATGCGCCGGATTCGCGTGCGACACATAGTACGCCAGTGCGCCGATCGCGGTGGTGCGCGGCGCGCTGGTCACGGCCCGGCCCGAAGCGAGCGCGGCGGCGTTGATGCCGGCCAGCAGCCCCGAGGCCGCCGACTCGACGTAGCCCTCGACGCCCGACATCTGACCGGCGAAAAACAGCGTCGGCCGGCTCCGGACCTGCCAGGTTTCGGCGAGGACGGTCGGGCCGTTCACGTAGGTGTTGCGGTGCACCATGCCGAAGCGCACGAACTCCGCCTGTTCGAGGCCGGGAATCAGCCGCAGCACCCGCGCCTGATCGCCCCATTTGATCTGCGTCTGGAACCCCACGAGGCTGAAATGGTCGCCGGCGAGGTTGTCCTGCCGGAGCTGGACAGCAGCATAGGGCTCGCGGCCGGTCTGCGGATCGGTCAGGCCGACCGGCTTCATCGGCCCGAACCGAAGTGTCTCGCGGCCGCGATGCGCCATCACCTCAATCGGCAGGCAGCCCTCGAAGAACTTCTCCTTGTCGAAGTCGTGGACCGTGGCCGATTCGGCAGCGACGAGCGCGTCGTAGAACCGGTCGTAGTCGCTGCGTGTCAGCGGGCAATTCAAATAGTCGCCCTCGCCATCGTCCACCCCGCACGCGGGACCAGCCGCCAGTTCAGGCGAAGCAGGGGCGGAGCTTGCTGCGACCCGAAACCCGGGCGGAGCGAGCTCCGCCCTTGCATCCCTGCCGCCGCGGAGATTCCGATCCCAACGCGACTGACGGAACACCTTCGAGCGATCGATGCTCTCGGCGAGGACGATCGGGCTGATCGCGTCGTAAAAATACAACGCGCCCTGCCCGACGATCGACGCGAGTTCCACGGACAAGGCGTCGGATGTCAGCGGCCCGGTCGCCACGATCACCGGCGCCTGCTCGCTCGATGCGGGAATCGCGGTGATTTCTTTGCGGACGATCGTGACGAGGGGATGCTGGGAAAGCGTCTGTGTGATCGTGTCGGCAAACCGCTCACGATCGACCGCAAGCGCCGCGCCGGCGGGGACGCGGCTCGCTTCCGCGGCCCGCATCACGAGCGAATCGAGCCGCCGCATTTCTTCTTTCAGCAGGCCGACGGCGTTGTCGAGTTTGTCGCCGCGAAAGGAATTGCTGCAGACGAGTTCGGCGAGGCGATCGGTCTTGTGGACGGCGGTCGCGCGCACCGGGCGCATCTCGTACAGCGTGACCGGAACGCCGCGCGAGGCCACCTGCCAGGCGGCCTCGGATCCGGCGAGGCCCCCGCCGACAATCCGGACGGCCATCAGCTGGCGCGCTTGCGAACCGCGCGCTTCCCGGCTGCGGCCTTTGACTTGGCTCTAGGCTTGCCCTTGGCTTTCAACGCCGGCTTCGCTGCCGCTTCCTCGGTCTGTTTCGCCGGACGTTTGCCGCGTCCGCGGGACGCCGCGCCGCCGGCACCGCGCCGACCCCTGCGCGGTTCGCGCGGCGGCGCCCCACGCCGGGCCTCGAGCAGCGCCTGCGCTTCTTCGAGCGTGATCGTCGCCGGATCCCCGCCTTTCGGAATCGACGCGTTCACCTCGCCGTCAGTGACATAGGGACCGAAGCGTCCCTCGAGCACCTGCAGCGCATTGCCGCCGTCAGGCACCTCAATTTTGCGAATCACCCGCTTCTGTGCCTGTCGCGACGACCGCTTTGGCGCGGCCAGCAGCGCGAGCGCGCGTTCGAGATCGACCGTAAAGAGATCGTCGCTGGCTTCGAGCGACCGGTAATCGTCGCCCTTCTTGATGTACGGACCAAAGCGGCCCAGGCCGGCGACAATGACCTCGCCGGTTTCCGGATCGGCGCCGAGATCGCGCGGCAGCTCGAGCAGCTTGAGCGCGTCCTCGAGCGTGACCGTGGACTCGGTGAGGCTGCCGGTCAGCGACGAGCGCTTCGGCTTCTCTTTGATGCCCTTCTCCGGCGTCTCGCCAAGCTGCACATAAACGCCGAACCGGCCGTTGATCACATAGACCTTCATGCCGGTCTTCGGATCGTCGCCGAGTGTGCGCGGGCCTTCGGCCTTCGCGCGGATCAGCGTCATGGCCTTTTCGATTGTCAGGTCGGCGGGCGCCAGCGTCGGCGGCAACCCCGCCGTTTTTCCGGGACCACCCTCACCGAGCTGCAGAAACGGACCGTAGCGCCCGATGCGGACGCGGACCTGGGCGCCCGACTCGGGATCGGCGCCGACGTCGATCAGTGGATAGTCGGCTTTTTCCTGTGCTTGCTTGACCGCTTCTTCCAGGCCGCGATGGTGCTTGTCGCCGCGATAGAACTGCCGGATGAAGTCGAGCCACTCACGTTCGCCGCGCGAGATCTGGTCGAGATCCTCTTCCATTTCCGCGGTGAACTCGATGTCGATCAGGTCGCCAAAATGTTCGCGCAAGAGGCGCGTGACGGCGAACGCAGTGAAACTGGGGACCAGCGCCTTGCCATGGCGGAACACGTAGCCGCGCCGCTCGATGGTGCCGATCGTGGCCGCAAACGTCGAGGGCCGGCCGACGCCGATCCGCTCCAGCTCCTTGATCAGCGACGCTTCGGTGTAGCGCGCCGGCGGACTGGTCTCGTGGCTCTTGGCGTCGAGCGACGCCAGCCGCACGCGGGTACCGTCGCGGGCGATGCGCTCGCCGACGGCCAGCGCCGGGAGCACCGTTTCCTGCTCTTCGAGCTCCGCCGACGGATCGTCACTGCCTTCGACGTAGGCGCGGCGGAAGCCGGCGAACTCGATGGCCTTGCCCGATGCGGTGAAGATCGCGGTTTGATCGTGTCCGGCCGGGGCCGAGATCTCGGCGTTGGTCCGCAACACCCGCGCGTCCACCATCTGTGAAGCCATGGTCCGCTTCCAGATCAATTCGTAGAGACGAAGGTCGTCACCACTCAGCACGTCCCCAAGCGCCGAAGCGGCGCTGGCGAAATTGGTCGGGCGAATGGCTTCGTGGGCTTCCTGGGCGTTCTTGACCTTGGTCTGATAGCGGCGCGGGCCGGAGTAGTAGTCGTTGCCGAACAGTTCGCGGATCGCCTGCGCCGACTCCGACAGCGCTTCGTCGCTGAGCGTGGTCGAATCGGTGCGGTGATAGGAAATGTGGCCGTCCTGAAACAGACGCTGCGCCGCCTGCATGGTGCGCTGCGTCGAGAACCCGAGCTTGCGGCTCGCTTCCTGTGTGAGCGTGGACGTGGTGAACGGCGCCGCCGGACGTTCGACGCCCGGCTTGGCTTCGACCGACGTCACTGTCCAGGGGAGATTGTTCGTCAGCGTCTCGCCGAGCGTCTGCGCATCGGCATCCGACAGCAGCCGGACGTTCTTGCCGGTCAGGACGCCGTTGGCGTCGAAATCCTTGCCGCTGGCGATGCGGGTGTCGCCGACGCGCGACAATGCTCCCGGGAAGTTGCGGCCATCGGCGGAAAACAACGCCTCGAGATCCGCGTAGCTGGCGGTCTTGAACGCCAGACGCTGTTCTTCGCGATCGACGATGAGGCGAACGGCGACGCTCTGGACGCGTCCAGCGCTCAGGCCGGTCTGGACTTTCTTCCACAGCACCGGGGACAGGGTGTATCCGTACAACCGATCGAGGATGCGGCGGCTTTCCTGCGCGCGCACCAGGTTGTCGTCCACATCGTGCGCTTCTTTGATCGCCTGCTCGACGGCCTTCTTGGTAATCTCGTGGAAGACGATCCGCTTGACCGGAATCTTTGGCTTCAGCACCTGCAGCAGGTGCCAGCTGATCGACTCGCCTTCGCGATCCGGGTCGGTCGCCAGCATCAAGTCGGTCGCGCCCTTGAGCGCGGTCTTCAGCTCCGCGACGTTCTTACGCTTGTCGTCCGGCACCACGTAGTACGGCTTGAAGTCGCCGTCGGTATCCACGCCGAGACGTCCCCACTTCTGCTTCTTGATTTCCGGCGGCACCTGGCTCGCCGACTCCGGCAGATCGCGGACGTGACCGAAACTGGACTTGACGCTGTAGCGATCGCCGAGGAATCGCTCCAGCGTACGCGCCTTGGTCGGCGATTCCACGATGATGAGGGTCTTTGCCATACTTCCGCTTCACCCTAGCACGTTCTGTCGATCCGTACGAACCGCCCGCCGCCGACACGCTGCACCAGACCCTGCAATTCGAGCTCGAACAGGCGCGGCAGAAGACGCGACGGCTGAAGACCCGATCGCTCGGCGATCGCATCCAGATCGCTGGCCTCTCCGGGTGTCAGGCAGGCCAGCACCGGATCCACTGGACGAACCTTGCCGGCTACGTCTCCTGAGCCCTCGGATCGCGGACCTGCGATTCCACGGTCCGGCGGGTTCGGCGCCATCCCGAGCTCTTCAAGGATATCGTCTGCGGACTCCACAATCTTTGCACCATCCCGCAAGAGCCCGTGGGCGCCTCGGTTACGGCCGTTCAAGACATTCCCTGGGACCGCCAGCACCTCGCGGCCCTGCTCGAGTGCGCATCGCGCGGTGATGAGCGATCCGCTCTTTTCGCCGGCTTCGATCACCACCACCGCCCGCGACAAGCCGCTGATGATCCGATTGCGCAACGGGAAACACCACTGCAGCGGCGGAGTGCCGGGCACGACTTCGCTGATCACTGCTCCGTCGACGCACATCTCCTCCGCGAGCGAGGCGTGTTCCGGCGGATACATGACGTCGACGCCGGATCCCAGCACGCCAATAGTCGAGCCACCGCCGTCGAGCGCACCGCGGTGCGCCGCGGAATCGACACCGCGCGCCAATCCGCTCACGACCAGCAGCCCTCGCGCGGCAAGGTCGGCGGCAAGCTGCGCGGCGATCGACACTCCATAAGGTGACGCGGCCCGCGAGCCGACGATGGCGACCGAGGGGAGATTGAGAACATCCTGCCGTCCACGCGTCCACAGCAACGGCGGCGGATCCGAAATCGTCGTCAACGCCACCGGATAGGCGGCATCTGTCCAGGTGACCGCCTGTATCCCGCCTTCTCGCGCGCGCCTCGTCGCCGCTTCCGCCTGCCCGCGCAGCGCAACGGTTCGATCCGGCTCGTTGCGCCAGTGATCGAAGATCAGTCGCTGCAGGACTGCGTTTGGAGAATCGCCGGCTCGGAGAAGTTCGGCCGTCCGCGACCGAAGCCACACGGGCAGAAGTGACAGGGCAACGAAATCGAGCAGGTCGGTCATGCGCCGCTCCATCGACGCGGCGCGCGCTCTCGATAAAGAGTCCGCGCCCGTGCCGTGATTGCGCGGGCTGACCTCCCGACGTTTTGATTATACGGCGCGAGCGCTGAGGTGCGGCGACGAATCGAGGAGGGCGGCCACCACGTTTCGTAAATCGGTCGATCGCGATCGACGGAAACTGGCGGAATTTCGGGCTGAGCCGTGGCATATCGCTTGCTCTTGCCTGTCCGCGAGTACGGTATAGTGATTTGCAACCACCTATGAAAGTGCACGTAGCGCTCTTCGTCGCCTGTACTGCGACGATGACGGCGGTACCGTCGTTCGCGGACGCCAGAGCGGACGCCAAGTCGCAGGTCGAGTTCGGAATCCAGGTCGCACAAAAAGGCCTGTGGCGCGAGGCCATCTACCGCTGGGAGAAAGCCACCCAGGTGGATCCCACCTACGGCGCAGCGTTCAACGACCTGGCGATTGCCTACGAGCACGAAGGTCAGCTGGACAAAGCCCGCAAGGCCTACGAAAAAGCGATCGAGCTCGATCCCAACAACGCGCAGGTCCGCCAGAACTACGAACTGTTCAAGGAAATCAATGATCGGACGAGTTCTGCGAAACAGCCGCAATAGGCTCGCGTTGATGGCAGTCGCGGTCGGCGTCGCGGCGATCGCGATTGCGTGCGGGCCGGACACCCTCGAAATCCCGATCGAGACGCCGATTCAAGCCAAGCTGGATGTCTCGCCCTTTCAGCGTGTGCTTGTCGCCGGCTTCGTGGCCGGCGGCAGCGACGATCTCGACGCCAACCAGGAAACCGTCCGTCTGCTGCGCAGCCAGCTGCGTACCAAATCGTCGCTGCGGGTGATCGACGCGGACATCCTGCCGCTCATGGAGGTGGCCAACGAAGGCCAGGCGCCGGCGACACCTCCGGCAGCCCCGGCCGCGCCGTCCACGCCGACGGTTCGCCCGGCCACCGGCGCGGCGCCGACATCAGGTGGAACTGCGGCGACGGCAAAGGATGCGGCCGCAACGCCGGGCAACCACATCAAGGACGAGAAGGATCTCGAGACCTACGAGCGGCTGTTCGCCAACACCGCGTATTGGAAGCGCATCGGCGAGGAATTCCAGAATCCGCTGATCGTGACCGGCACGGTGCTGTTCATGAATCGCTCGACCTCGGGCTTCGTGCAGCGCGATCAGGAAGTGTTCGACAGTCTTGGACGCCGCCGCGTCGTACCGGTCCGCACCTACCAGGAGCGCAAGGGCTACGTCCTGCGTCCGAAGTTCGTCTTCATCGACGGCCGCAGCGGCGCGACCATCTACACCGAGAGCTACCGCGAAGAGATTCTCTACAACGCGCAGCAGAACACGCCGGCGCTGTCGTCGTACTTCGAGTTGATGGACCGCCTGGTTCCGAACTTCCTCAGCGC